>JANPIQ010000026.1:0-1990 GCA_031425075.1 Sphingomonadales bacterium | reverse complement strand
GATCTCACAGCGCGCCGAAGAAGCCTCGATGCTGCTTGCCGCCGAACGGGGCCCATGCCCCGATGCCGAGGAACGCGGCGTGATGGAGCGGTTCAGCTGCAAGATGGCGATCGCGCCGACCGCGTCGATCAGCATCATTTGTGGCGGCACCAGCGCCTGCATCGAACCGATCCCGGCGAACATCTATACCCACAAGACGCTCAGCGGGTCGTTCTCGATCAGAAATCCGTATCTGGAAAAGCTGCTCAGCACGAAGTCGAAGAACAGCGATGCGATCTGGAATTCGATTCTCGAACAGGGCGGCAGCGTCCAGCACCTCGACTTCCTGAGCGCCGACGAAAAGGCGACCTACAAGACCAGCTTCGAGATCGACCAGCGCTGGCTGCTCGAACTTGCCGCCGACCGCACGCCGTTCATCGATCAGGCACAGTCATTGAACCTTTTCATTCCGGCGGACGTCGAGAAATGGGACTTGCTGATGCTCCATTTCCGCGCTTGGGAACTGGGCATCAAGTCGCTTTATTACCTGCGGTCGAAAAGCGTCCAGCGCGCAGGGTTCGCGGGCGGGGTCGAAGCCGATAACACTGCTCTGCCACCGGTGATCGAGCTCGAAAGCAAGGATTACGACGAATGCCTGGCGTGTCAGTGATTCCGATAAGTTGAAATGGTTTAGTGCTAAGTGCTTTCTTTGGGAAACATAAATGAAAGATCATCCCCAACACGTATGGCGCAATGTTAACATCAGCGGTGCCAACGTAGGTGTCGCTTTAGACGAACCAATTAGCGTAGATATTGATGGATTCCACGCTACCAATGTTGGTGTCGCTTTCCAGCATCGCAATTTCGTTGATTGGCCGAAGCTTGTTGCCCGCATAGATAGTACGGAAATAGATCACGAACAGAAGGCGGAATTGATTGCCTTGTTAAACGAGATGAGAACACGCCGATCTGACGAGGGCCAAACGTCACTGTATGAGCGATTTGTAAATTTAGCCGCCGGACATGCTACTGTACTTGAGCCCGTCATTTCTGTGGTCCGCAGTTTTATGACGCCGTCATAACCAAATCTCTTCCATTATTGAAAGCCGTTTATGAAGTTTGAAGCCACAGGTTCCTCGCCCAGAGTTGGGCATTCGACACAGGGTAACGAGTCGATGAGGGCACCTGCGGCTAATGATCATATTCGTTATTTTTCTTCCTCTTCTTCCTCCATCGTCACCGCGACCGCGGCGTTCGCGGACAGGCGCACCTTGTCGCCTTCGATGTCGGCGATCAGGCCGGCCGGGATATAGTGGTGATGGCCCGAATGCGCGCCTTGCCCCTCGACGACGTCGGCGCCGCTGTCCTTCTTGGTCAGCTTGATGCGCAAAGTCTCTCCGGCCCCGTCCATGTGATCGACGGTGCCGACGTGCACGCCGTCGGCGCCGATGACTTCCATGTGCTCGCGAATCTGGGTGGTATCGACCATGAAAACGGCTCCTTTGAGGGGGTAACGGGAACGCAACGCGCGGGCCCGGGATTGGGTGCAAAAGCACTGCACAAAGGACCCGAAGATGACTGCTCCCCTGATCATGATGCTCGTCGCGCTGGCGTGCGCGATCGGGGCGGTAACGTTCTTCCTGCGCGCCGCGCCGAACGAAGCGTCGATCTATCGCCACCGGATCGCAGCCACGATGCTGGCGGCGGGCGCGATCATTCTGGCGGGGTTCGCCTGGATGCTCCACCGTTGGGACGCCCTAAGCTGAGCTTGTTTTCGCCGCGCTGTATGACAACATCAATTTCTACCGGAGCCTGAACCATGTCCCTCACCGTCGCGCGCAACCAGTACAAGCCCTTCGAATATCCCTGGGCGTATGACTTCTGGAAACGCCAGCAGCAGATTCACTGGATGCCCGAGGAAGTGCCCCTAGGCGAGGATTGCCGCGACTGGGCGCAAAAGCTGACCGATCATGAGCGCAACCTGCTGACGCAGATCTTCCGCTTCTTCACC
>JANPIQ010000025.1:0-11487 GCA_031425075.1 Sphingomonadales bacterium | reverse complement strand
TGACTTGGACCTTCGACGGACTAGCCAAGGGGCGGCAAAGCGCGGCGAGCACTGTGGCCGGCGGCGCATGGCCGGAAAGGCTTTCGATTGTAAACCTGGCGGCGCTTCAGACGAACTCGTTCACCAACAATGTCACCGTCCGATGGAGTCGTCCGGCGGGAGCGAACGCTACGGACCAAATCGAACTTATCGTGGAAAGCCCCGGCGGCTGGGAAATGTTTCGGGCGCCTGACTATAGTGAGGGCGATCGGCCGATCAGCGGCAATTCTTCACTGGTATCGGCCGTCTTGCGTGCGATCGCAGGCTTGCGCGCCAGGCCATCGCGTACGGCGCGACACAATTCATCGAGATCGAATGGCTTTGGCAGATATTCGAATGCACCTTGTTCGGTCGCGCGGACGGCTGTTGACAGTGTGTTCTGCGCGGACATGACGATGACGGGAACATCGGGCAAAGCGGCCCTCATTTCGGCAATGGCATCAAGCCCGTTTCCATCGGGCAGGATCACATCGGTCACAATGATATCAGGTCTGAAATCCAGCCTTTTATCACGCTGTTCTGCTATGCTTCCCGCCACCTCAACCTCATGGCCTTCCCGCCGCAGAGCCTCCGAAACGACCAATTGAATCGCTTCATCGTCGTCGATCAACAAAACGCGCCCGACGGGCGAAGCTGTCATGCTCAAAGCGATGCCCCTTCGACCGCTCTTGGTAACAAAAGCCGGAACACAGTGGCCGGTGGCGATCCCTCGCGAACATATTGCAGGATGCCGCCCATGTCGCGGGTCAGCTTGTCAGCAAGCGCAAGCCCCAGCCCGCGGCCCGATTTCTTGGTCGAAACAAAAGGTTCGAACATATCTTCGACCAGATCGGGAGGAACGCCGGGCCCATCATCGATCACGCACAATTCAATCGGCAACGGCACTTTTCTGGGGCTCCAGGGCACTGACACCGAAACGCCCTGGCGGTACGCCGTCGTTAAAACCACTTTCCGTCTACTGCTGTCACATGCTGTTTCGGCTGCGTTTTTGAGCAGGTTGAGCAGCACCTGGATCAGCGAGTCGCGATGAACCAGCACCGGGGGAAGCGACGGATCATATGCTTCGCTGACCATGATTGATTGGCCAAAGCCGTTCACAGCAATTGATCGGGCATCGTCGATAATCTGGTGAATATTGGCCGCTACCCGTTCGCGCGGGCGCGTATCTGTAAAGCTCTCCATCTGGTCGACCAGCGAAGCTACGCGATCGACCTCGCTGCAAATCAGCCGCGTCATCCTTCGTTCGCTTTCTGACAAGCTCTTTTCGACCAGCTGTGCAGCCCCCCTGATCCCAGCGAGTGGGTTTTTTATCTCATGCGCAAGGATCGCCGCGACACCGACCGCAGATCGCACAGCTCCGCGGTCTGCACGATGGCTTGCCAGCTGCGCCATCGCACCGCCGCGCATCGTCACCAGCCGCCAGCCGGGCCGATCGGGCAGTTGCGAAACTTCGATATCAAGGATCAACTGGCCGCCACGCCGCGTTTCGACCGAAACTTCGTGTGCGGCAATCGGCCCTTCGGCGGCGAACGAGAAAGCGGGGGGAAAGTTAAGAATGTCGGTCATCAACCTGCCGCCAAGAGATTGGGCGCTGATGTTCAGCAGCGCTTCTGCCGCCGGGTTGGTGAACGATATGCGCCCATCGGGTGCAACAAGCAGAATTGCGGTCTGCATGGCCGCCAAAAGCTCCGACGCGGCAGGGATCAACGATAAAGTCACGCCGCTGTTTTGGAAAGCCAAGGGTCATAGAAACGGGCAAGCTGGTTCAACACCTCTGAAGAACTGCCGATCTGATTGACCATGTTGCGGAACTCGGCAGAACCCGACAAACCCTTGGTATACCAGCCGATATGTTTGCGCGCGATCGGCACGCCGGCCTGCTCTCCATACAGATCGATCATCGCACGATAATGGTCGGCGATCATGTGATACTGCGTTTCGACGTCGGGCGTCGATGGAACTGGCCTGCCGCTCAAGGCTGCCATGATCTGCGCAATCAGCCAGGGCTTTCCATAGGCCCCGCGCCCAATCATCACACCGTCGGCCGCAGAAAGCGCCAGCGCCGCTCGGGCATCGTCGATCGTGCAGATATCGCCATTGACGATTACGGGAATGGAAACGGCAGCCTTCACATTGGACACAAATGCCCAATCGGCCGATCCCCGATACATCTGGCATCGCGTCCGCCCGTGAACGGTGATCATTTGCGCGCCGAGATCCTCGGCAATTCTGGCGAGCTGTGGCGCATTAAGACTGTCATGGTCCCATCCCATCCGCATCTTTACAGTGACAGGAACATCGACCGCTTTTACCGTCGCATCGATTAACGACGCAGCTAGCGGGAGATCGCGCATGAGCGCCGATCCCGCATCGCCATTGACAACCTTTTTGACAGGGCAGCCCATGTTGATATCGATGATTGCGGCTCCGCGATCGGCATTCAGCTTTGCAGCTTCACCCATTTCGTAGGCCGTGCATCCAGCAAGCTGCACCGATACGGGTTCTTCGATTGCGTCCCAAGCCGCTTTCTGGAGGGACTGCCGCGTTTCGCGGATCATCGCCTGGCTTGCGATCATCTCGGTGACGTTGAGCCCGCTACCAAACCGACGGACGAGACGGCGGAACGGCATATCGGTGACGCCAGTCATCGGCGCCAGGATCACGGGGTGCTCGACCACCACCGGGCCAATCTGGATAGGACGTAGAGCTTGCATGGAAATGCCCAAAATTTGTGCGGCGTCTATCAATAGCGGTGCTGGTGCGCAACAACGCGCGCGTCTAAGGGATGTTGATGAGGGTCGATGCCTTGATTGTTGCGGCGGGACAGGGGCGTCGGTCGGGATGTTCGCTTCCCAAGCAGTTCGAATGCCTCGACGGCATTGCGCTCGTTGCTCGTGCGTATGACGCCTTCGCCCGCCATCGCGGGGTTCGAAACATAGTGATCGTGATCGGGACGGGTCAGAATGATCTCCTCAATCAAGCGATGCAAAGTCGCGGACCATTTGCCGTGGTCGAGGGCGGAACCGAAAGACAAGATTCGGTTCGCTCGGGCTTATCCGTCATCGATGCCGACGCTGTTCTCATCCATGATGCGGCGCGACCACTCATCCCCGAAGCTGTTATTACGCGGCTTATTGCAGCGCTTTTGGAACATGACGGCGCGGTACCCGTGCTCGGCATAGCCGACACGCTAGCCCGTTCTGGCGATGTTTTGGGAGATGTAGTGCCGCGCTGCGACGTGGTTCGCGTCCAGACACCGCAAGCTTTCCGCATTGACGCGATTAAACGGGCCCATGCGCAATCCGCCGGGGCTGCGGCAACCGACGACGCGCAATTGGTGCGTGCCATGGGCGGATCGATTGCCCATGTCGTCGGCGATTATCGCCTTGAAAAGATCACCTTTCCCGATGATCTGGAACGAATGACAGCACTCATCGCGTCACAGCGGATCGTGCGCACCGGGCAAGGGTTCGATGTCCATCGACTGGAGGCCGGATTGCCGCTCTGGCTGTGCGGGCTCCAGATACCGCATGACAAGGGCCTTGCCGGTCACAGCGATGCCGATGTTGTACTTCACGCTGTTGTCGATGCGCTGTTGGGAGCAATTGGCGCAGGCGATATTGGTGATCACTTCCCTCCGAGCGATGCGCAATGGCGGGGCGCGGCATCTTCGCGCTTTGTGGAGCATGCGTGTGATCTTGTCGCCGCTGCGGGGGGCCAGATCGATCATGTCGATGTGACGATCATTTGTGAGGCCCCCAAGATCGGCCCGCATAAGGCCGCAATGCGCGTCAGGCTGACCGAATTGCTCGGCATTCCGCATTCGTCGATAAACATCAAAGCAACAACAACCGAGCAACTTGGATTTACGGGGCGCGGCGAAGGCATCGCAACGCAGGCAATCGCTACTGTTTCGACAAGGACGATATTATGACCTATATTCGCTGCGGACTGGCAGTTATCGCCGTGATCGCGTTTTCGAGCCAGTCGTTCGCAGCCGAGCGCAAGTGCGCCTCACGCGCCGAATTGCGCACCGGCATTGCGTACATCATGCCGAACCTGGTGAAAGGCGTCGTCACCAAATGCGCAGCAACGCTTTCACCCGACACTTACCTGGCAAAAGATGGAGAGGCGTTGATCGCCCGTTATGCCGGGCAGTCAGTAGGTGCCGAGCGTGACATTGCGGCGTTGTTTAAAAAATTCGGCCCCCAGTCTGCCCTGAACGGTGCTGACCAAATGACTACAGCAGCATTGGTCGAAAATCTGGTTTCCGCCGGCGTGCAAAGCGCCATAAAACCCGAAATGTGTACTGATATTAGCACGGCGATGGCGCTACTTGATCCTCTGCCCGCCGCCAACATGAATGGTCTTGTCGAACTGATCATTGTCAAAGTCGATGAAGGCAACGCGCGTAAGGCTGCCCGGCAAAGCGGCCAGACCCCGCAAAATGGCGCAGAGGCCAAAAAGCCTAGTGCGCCTATTCTATGCGACTCGCTCACTTCTGCAGCAGGCCTGCCCGAATGATTTCGGGTTGGCTGGGCTTGGCAGCGGCTGCGCTTTCGACTGCGACGACGGTGAACGAGCTACCATGTTTGACCGATGAAGAAGCACTGGCGCTTGTCATCACCGCGCTGCCTGATGCTGTCATCAGCGCGCGAACGCGGTGCAGCCCAACATTGCCGCAGACCTCCTTACTGACCCAGGCAGGTGCCATAGTGGCCGCACGGTGGAGGCATGATGCCGCGCGTGTCACGCACGATGCTGATCGTGCGATCGACAAGATCAGCAGGCTGCCGATCTCGTCGCTCATCGGCACAGGTGGCACGCGTCAAGTAATCCAGCCCATCATATCGCGCGAAATCGGCAAGCAATTGTCTTTGGGTGATTGTGATCGGGCAAGCGAAACAATCGACGCGCTGTCTCCGCTGCCTGCACGCAACGTTGCCCGGATCCTGATCGCCCTAGCGCCAGGCCGGATCGAAAGCCGGATGCTTCCCTTTTCCCTTTGTAAAAAGCCAAACCGATGATCGACGTTCCTGACGACCTACGAACATTGGCAGCCGATGTAATCGCAGAAAACCGACGTGCAGGCCGGCGAATAGTTGTAGCTGAAAGCTGTACAGGTGGGCTGGTGTCGGCCGCAATTACATCGGTTCCGGGATGTTCGGATGTATTCGAGGCCGGGTTTGTAACATATGCCAACGAGGCCAAAACCGGGCTGTTAGGCGTGACTGAAGACCTGCTGGAGACATTCGGCGCCGTTTCGATCGCGACGGCATGGGCGATGGCACAGGGTGCCCTCGACCGTTCGGCGGCCGATGTGGCTGTTGCGATAACAGGTGTTGCCGGTCCCAACGGCGGATCATTTGACAAGCCAGTGGGGACGGTTGTGTTTGCGCGGGCAGTTCGCGGGGCAAATGCTGAGGATGTGGTGGCCGACCGAAGGCATTTTCCCGATGAGGGACGTGCTGCCATCCGGGTTCAGGCTGCGCGCTGCGCGCTTGAACTGCTGCTTCCTGAGACATTGCCGTAGAGTTGCATGGCGCGTCCGATAAAAGCGTCAGTCATCTTCGTTAGCGCCCGTTCGAAAACTCTACCGGCGAGTGCTTCGAAAACCCGATTCTTGAAAGCGAAATCGACGGTGAAATCAAGCCGACATCCGCCCCCTGGCATGTCGGTAAACCGCCATTCGTTGTTAAGATGCCGAAGTGGCCCATCGATATAATCGACTGTAACTGTCGATGGATATGTTTTCCCGACGCGCGATGTAAAGGTTTCACGGATGCCCTTGAAGCCGACGATCAGATCTGCCGTCATCTCGCTCTCGCTATTTGCCCGAACGCGGACAGCACTGACCCATGGCAGAAATTCGGCGTAGCGACCGACATCGGCCACAAGGCCGAACATCTGCGATGCACTCCATTGGAGATCTCGGCTTTCGCTATGCCTTGGCAAGCTGCGCCGTCCTTGTGTCGCGCATCGCGGCAAAATCACGGTCTGCATGATAACTCGACCGGGTCAGCGGGCTCGATGCCACTTGCAGAAACCCTTTTGCACGCGCGATCGAAGCAAAAGCATCGAACGCCTTGGGCGTGACGAAATCGATGACTTTGGCATGGCGCGACGTAGGCTGCAGATATTGCCCCATCGTCATGAAATCGATGTTGGCCGACCGCATGTCATCCATTACCTGATGCACCTCGATCCGTTCTTCGCCCAGTCCGAGCATGATCCCTGATTTGGTAAAGATCGATGGATCATGGCGCTTCACCGATTCAAGTAATCGCAACGACGCATAATATCGCGCGCCAGGCCGTATCGTGGGGTACAACCTCGGCACCGTTTCCAGATTGTGATTGTAGACGTCGGGCCCGGCGGCAATGATCGCCTCGACCGCGCTTTCGGACTTGTTGCGGAAATCGGGCGTCAGAATTTCGATCGTGGTGTTCGGCGTCGTGATCCTCAGCGCGTTGATGACCTTGACGAACTGCCCTGCCCCGCCATCGGCAAGATCGTCGCGATCGACCGACGTGATCACGATATGCTGGAGCCCCAATTCGGCGGCAGCATCGGCCACATGCTGCGGCTCGCTGATATCGACAGCACGAGGCATTCCGGTCTTCACATTGCAAAATGCACAGGCGCGCGTGCAGGTATCGCCAAGAATCATCACGGTTGCGTGCTTTTTGGTCCAGCATTCACCGATATTGGGGCAGGCCGCCTCTTCGCAAACGGTCGCAAGATTGAGCCGACGCATCAGCGCTTTTGTTTCTGCAAAACCGGTAGAGTTCGGTGCCCTCACCCTGATCCAGTCGGGCTTCCGCTGGCGCTCGATTTTCGCTGTCGCTGTCATAGGGTGCCACATAGGGATTGGCGATTGGCTTGCCAACCACACAGCCAATGCCTAGCGCAAGCAGATGATCGTCGAAACGCTGACATCGCCGGTAATCCTGTTCTTCGTGCTCGGGTTTCTTGCGGCGATGGTGCGATCCGATCTTTCGATACCCGAGGCGTTCGGGAAAGCGATGTCGATTTATCTTATGGCAGCGATCGGGCTCAAAGGCGGAGTCGCAGTCGCGAAATCGGGATTTACAGCGGACCTTGCAGCGGCTGCGGCATTGGGCCTGGCGCTGAGCTTTTTGTTACCATTCCTTGCGTTTTGGCTCCTGGTCGCCCTGGGTAAGCTGAACCGCATCGATGCAGGCGCGGTTGCCGCTCATTACGGATCGGTCAGCGTCGTGACTTTTGTTACCGCAAACGAAATCCTTGCGGGACAAGGTCTTTCGCCTGCCGGATATATGGTTGCAGTGCTGGCGCTGATGGAAACCCCAGCAATCATCACAGGGTTGTTCCTTGCAAGAAAAGGCACCGCAACGCCGACCCCGGATCGCAATGGCTCTTCGATGCTGCATGAGGTGTTTACCAATGGGTCGGTGGTGTTGCTCGTAGGCGCATTCTTCATCGGGCTGATTGCCGGGGAAGACGGCTTTGCACCGGTGAAGCCGTTGTTCGATACAGGGTTTAGGGGCGTGCTGTGCCTTTTTCTTCTCGATATGGGCCTGGTCGCCGCGCGCCGGCTGGTTCAGTCGCGGGCCATTTCTGTGCGACTGGCGGGTCTTGCAATCGTGTTGCCACTAATAAATGGAACAATTGGTACGGTAGCAGGAACCCTCATCGGTCTCGATGCAGCTTCGGCCGCGGCACTTGGGATTCTTGCAGCAAGCGCGTCTTATATCGCCGTTCCTGCAGCGATGCGCCTGGCGCTGCCCGAAGCCGATCCCGGGATTTATTTGTCAATGTCGCTGGGGATTACCTTTCCGTTCAACGTGATTTTCGGGATCACCATTTTCGCCACTTTGGCGCATCGTTGGGATAGACAAATATGGAAATGGTTGCCCGAAAACGGATCGAGATCCTGATGGATACGCCGCTTGCGCCGCGTCTCATCCGTTACATCAAAGAGGCCGATATTTCTGGCTGGAGCTTGATCCACGTTGATTCAGGTGGCGGGCGGAATGGGGAATGGCATCATGACGACGTGACGGGCGCCGCAGCAAAGACGATCCTGCTGGCAGTGACCAGCGATACGAAGGCCGATATTCTAGTCGAGCGAATTGCGCCCATCCTCGATAGCCACCGTCTGCTTCTGTTGATCAGCGATGTTCAGGTTGTCCGCGGGGACCGGTTCTAATGCCTGAATTTGCTGCGCTCGTTCAAGGATATCGCCGGTTTCGTGACGGCAATTACCAGCAGCAAAAGGCTCGGTTCGACGCGCTGGCTGATGGGCAATCACCACCGATCATGGTCGTGTCATGCTGTGACAGCCGCGTCGATCCTGCAACCATTTTCGATACGGTGCCTGGACAGGTCTTTGCGCTGCGCAACGTTGCCAATCTGGTTCCGCCCTGTATTCAAGGACCGGGCTACCACGGGGCATCGGCCGCGATCGAATTTGCCGTTCTGGGTCTTAAAGTCAAACATATCATCGTTCTTGGCCATGGACGATGCGGCGGTATCCGTGCAGCGCTTGAAGGCGGCGATCTCGGCGCGCCCGGACGTAGTTTTATCGATGATTGGATGGACCTCGTGTCGGATGCTCGTGCCAATGTGATTGCCGCTCAACCCGAAGACCCGCAACGCGCGCTCGAATGGGATGGCATCCGCGTCAGCCTCGCCAATCTGCGAACCTATCCTTATGTTGCTGAAGAAGAAGCGGCCGGTCGCCTCAAACTCCATGGTGCATGGTTTGCGATTGCCGAGGGCGAATTGCTCGTTCTTGACGAGAAAACAGGGGAATTTCGCAGCGCATGACAGACGAACGCCTGCAAGCCGTGCTGGAGCAGTGCTGGACATTGCTAGCAGCCGGGGTGGCAAGTCGCAAAAGCCCGATGCACACGCCTGTCGTGGCCACGGTCGACGATGCAGGCTGGCCTTCGCAGCGTGTTATGGTGTTGCGTGACGCCAAGCGCGATACGCGGCACTTACGTTTTCACACTGATTCACGGTCTGCCAAGATCGAAGACATCCAGCGGCAGGACAAGATCAGCATTCTTGCTTACGACCCCGATTCTGCAGTCCAATTGCGCATCACGGGGCTAGGGCATGCGCAGGACGAAGGCGTTGTTGCAGACGCGGCTTGGGAAACATCGACCCTATTTGCGCGGCGCTGCTACATGGCAGAAGCAGCGCCCGGCACACTGATTGCTGAACCCGTATCCGGGTTGCCCAAGTGGATCGAAGGCAAAATGCCGACCGCCGACCAGATCGAACCGGTTCGCGCTAATTTCGCGGTTTTGATGATCGAGATTACGACGATCGAATGGCTGCACTTGGCCAATAGCGGACATCGAAGAGCCAAATTCAGCTTTGTGAACGGGGATTGGTTCGGAAACTGGATGATCCCCTAAAGCTGGTTATTCCAGCCGCCGAACCGAAACGCCTCCAGGCGCGATGGAGCGACCGCCGATTACGTAACCATCGGTCCAGGACAATTCTGCGGGCAATGTGGCGTAGTTGAAAGCGAAGCATAGCCTCCCTGCCCCCCTTGTTCGCACTCCTTCAGGCAGGTGCGTGATCGCAAGAGCGGTTTCTGACACCGCCTCATAAATGAGCTTTTCCATCAGCCTCGCATCTGGGCAGCCCGCCAGATAGCGGATTTTGCCAAAGCGCCACACCAATCCCTGGCCCGCATGCGAGACAAGGAAAGGCGCTATTTGGCTATCGATTTCCTCGATCCAGCGGTGGATTCCAAAGCCATCGCCTTCGATCGTTACGCCGTCCCGCAATGAGCCGACCCGAATGACCTTGATCGGGATCAGTTCCTGAAGCTTGCCAGGCGGCAATCCGGGCGGGATGGCAAACTCGCCAGTCTTGCTCCCCGTACGAGGCCCCAAGATCACGGCGCCGCCGAATTGACCGAGCGCCTCAAACAAGCCATCGGATACGATTGGTTGGCACGGCACGACAACGAGTTTGTACCCCGCAAGATCGGCTTGCGAAGATACTATGTCGATGTCCAGCCCCAGCTTACGCAGGGCTGTGTACCATTCGAACGCCAGACGCAGCGCGGAAAAGCCGCGGCCGTGCGGCTGAACCGTCGTCACCCATTCGGATTCATAATCGAACACGAGCGCAACTTTGGCTTGCGTCGCCGTCACGTTCCCGATCGTTTCTATATCGGCCTGCGCGTGTTCCACTTCCCAGAATCCCGGGGCCTCGACGCTATCGGACCGCAACAGTCCCGCGTGCATGTGTTCCTGCGCATACGGAAACTGTCTCCATCTAAAATAGCTGACGAGTTCGGCACCATGCGCCATCGCCTCGAGGGTCCACAGCCTGATCATTCCAGCCGTCGGGATCGCGTTGAACCGGGCCCAGTTGACAGGGCCGGGCTGTTGTTCGAACACCGCCCAGCGACCGTTCGCCGTGCATCCCCTGTAAAGATCGTGGTGGAAGCCTGCGATGTCGGGATGGCCCTGATTGCAATAGGCCAGCTTTTCGTTTTCCGAGAACCAGAATTGTTCGAGGAAGCCGAGTGGATAGCTGTCCCAACCCGCTACATCGATATCGGCACCAACGCGATGGTGATCGAAATCGGTAAAGAAGCCCATGAAATTGTGCGCGATGTCGCGGCCTGGAGACAGGCGTTTTATGATATCCGTCTGGGCGCGATTGAAAGCAACGACCTGATCCGATGAGAATCGGCGAAACGCGAGCCAATGCGCCGGGTTGGCTTCGGTAACGGTCCGGTCTGGCAGTTCGATCTCTGCAAAATTGCGATATTCCATTGACCAGAAAACATTACCCCAGTCATCATTGAGTTGCGCAATCGTTCGATATCGCCTTTCGAGCCATTGCCGAAATGCCGCCAGCGCAGCGGATGAATAGCTCAAGACTGTGTCATGGCAGCCATATTCGTTATCGGTTTGCCAACCGACGATTGCGCGATGATGGCCATAGCGTTCGGCGATTGCGCGCACGATCCGCGCCGCTTCGTCGCGATAGCCTTCGTGCGAAAAGCAATAGTGCCGCCGCGATCCGAACGTTCGAAGCTGGCCATGATCATCGACTGCAAGCATGTCGGGCATGGTGTCGACAAGCCATTTGGGCGGCGTCGCGGTTGGCGTGCCGAGGATGACGCCAAGCCCTGCTGCGTGCAGCGTGTTGATTGCGCGGTCCAGCCAGCCCCAATCGAGACATCCCGGCTCAGGCTCGATCCGGCTCCATGCAAATTCGCCGATCCGAACGCGGGTCAGCCCCAGATCGGCCATGCGGCGGGCATCGTCTGCCCACATCGCTTCGGGCCAATGTTCTGGATAATAACAAACCCCAAGCCGCATCGCCCGCCTCCTGATTTCGTCCTTTGCGCCATCCGGGTTGATCTGCAACCTACCATCGTGCAGGCCACTTCAGGGGAGTGGACATGCAAACTGGATTATCCGCGACAAG
>JANPIQ010000024.1:0-2278 GCA_031425075.1 Sphingomonadales bacterium | reverse complement strand
GTTGCTGCAAAACTTGTGATAATTGCATGAAACTGATGGACGGCACGGCGTTTAGCGTCTTGATTGGATGCAATCAAAAATCTCAGAAAAGGGCGTCGCTATGTCACGCATAACAAACCGTTTTTCGTTCGCCGCAAGCGCTTCGGTGCTTGCTTTGACGCTGATGGCGTCGGTGGCATCGGCTCAGGACGTGCCAGCGGATGAAGCCGCAGCAGCCGAAGAAATCGTCGTGACCGGCTCGCGCATTCCGCGATTGGAAGTCGAACTCGCAAATCCGATCGTCGCGGTGTCCGGTGCCACGATCGAGGAAAGCGGCGATACCAGCATAACCGACGTGCTTCTCCGCGCGCCGGCGCTAACGTCCTCGATCGGCAGCAATCGTTCTGGTGGTCGTGATGCACTCTTCGGTGAAACCGGTGTCAATCTGCTTGAGCTGCGGAATCTCGGGGTTGATCGCACGCTGGTCCTCGTCAACGGCCGCCGCCACATCGCTGGCCGGGCGAATTCAGCGGCCGTGGATATCAACACGATCCCGCAGGATTTGATTGATCGCGTTGACGTGCTGACCGGCGGCGTTTCGGCTGTCTATGGTGCCGACGCGGTATCAGGCGTGGTCAATTTCGTGACGAAGCGCGATTTCCAGGGTCTTCGCGCGCGCGGGCAGATGGGGATTTCGGACGAAGGCGATGCCGGGCAGCAGTTCGGTTCGATCATCGCGGGCACCAATTTCGCCAATGACAAGGGCAATATCGCTATCGCTTATGAATTCGCCAATAGCGAACGTCTGACCAGCTTTGCTCGACCCTTCTCGGGCGATCCGCTTCGCAACCGCCAATTGCTGCGCGATCTCGGCGATTTCCCTGATAACCCCACACGGTTTGACCGCGTGATCCAGACCAATGTCACCTGGGCGGACAGCTCGCGCGACGGTGCGATTGATCTCGATCTTGACGGCATTCCCGATTTCACCGGAAGTGGTCGGCCATATGATCGTGGTATCGTGCTCCGTAGTGCAGGTGGTCGCGCGATTGGTGGCTCGAATACCCCGACTGCGGGTTATTTCGGAGACATCCGCCCTGCGACGCGCCGCCACGTCGCCAACATCTTGACCAGTTACGAATTTTCGCCTGCCCTAAAACTCTATGCCGAGGGTAAATATGTTCGTGCCAGTGCATTTTCGGTCGGACAGCCGAGCTTTGATTTCTTTACTTTCATCGAACCCGATAACGCATTTTTGGCGCAGCGGTTCGGTCCCAATGCAGCACCAGATGGCGCGCTGCTGACGCGCGACAATTTCGATTTGGGCCAGCGTGGCGAGCGCAATAAGCGGGAAACCTATCGGAGCGTGATCGGTGCCGAAGGTGAGATTTCGGAGAATGCGCGCTACGATCTGTCATATGTCTATGGCCGGAATACCGCCACGACCGTCCTGACATCGAACCTGATCGGAGACCGGTTTTTCGCAGCACTCGACGCTGTGCGTGCACCCAATGGACAGATTGTCTGCCGCACGACGCTTAATGCAAGCGCGCCAATCTCTGGATTCGCAGGTGCGCCAACCACGTTTACGCCAGGGGCCAACAGCCCATGTCGTCCGCTAAACTTCTTCGGCGAAAACGTGGCGACCCCCGAGGCTTTGGCATTTGTGCTGGCTGATAACGCCACGCGGACGCGCATCACGCAAAATGTTGTCAACGGTTCTATCATTGGCGACTTCGACTCACTGTTTAAACTTCCGGGTGGTTCGCTTGGTTTTGCAGTTGGTGCCGAGTATCGGCAGGAAACCGGCCGCTTCACCCCTGATCCGCTCGTTGTTGCAGGCGCGCTCCGCGATTTCTCACAATCACCAGTAAGCGGCGGCAAGTTCAATGTGAAAGAGGTGTTTGCCGAACTGCGCGCGCCGATCCTTGCAGACCGTCCGTTTTTCCACTTGCTCGAAGCATCGGCAGCGATCCGCCTCTCGGATTATTCGACGGCGATCGGAAAAACGACGACTTGGAATTTGAGCGGTGTTTACGCGCCGGTCGCCGACCTGCGCTTCCGTGGTTCCTATTCGAAATCGGTGCGGGCGCCCAATATCTCCGAACTGTTCGATCCGCAGGGTGGTGCGTTCGATTTTGTGCAGGATCCTTGCGACGTTACAAGGCTTGGCGATGGCACATCGTTCCGCCAGGCCAATTGCACGGCATTGCTGACGGGACTGGGCCTGACGCCAGCGCAGATCGCAAATTTCAGTCCGTCGACCGATGCGCAGAACACCACCTCGCGCCGGGGGCTC
>JANPIQ010000023.1:0-7184 GCA_031425075.1 Sphingomonadales bacterium | reverse complement strand
GCTCCATCGACAAGTTTTCGCGGCAAGCCCTCCCAGACCGCCGGGTCGAACATCCGCAGGTTGACGCCTGCCCGCTCCAGAGAGGCGTCGCGCGGGGTCCAGTGGGTGGTGCAGCCGCACCGTCCGCAGTGCCAGTTGGTCAGCATCGCATCGCCCTGAACATAGCCGACGAGCTGGCCATCAGGATCGCTGACCGCGACCTCGTCGGGTCGATAATAGCCCCACAGCCCGCCAATCCGGCGGCAGATCGAGCAGTTGCAACTACTAAGCTCCGCCGGTGCCTCCGGCACAACTATGCGAACCGCGCCGCAATGGCAGCTTCCCTCAATCACGGCAGATGCCGCTCGGCGTCCATGCTGCCGTGCAGAATTCGGACAATTTCAATTCGATCTTCGCCTTCGAGGAAATGGATCATGTGCGATTTGAACAGTGTTTTGCGCAGGTCGCGATATTCGACAGGATAACTAATCGCCTCGCCAGCCGTAATTTTGCGGAACGATGCACCCATCGCGCCGAGATAGGTGTCGGCTTGTGCGACGCTCCATGTGCGGATCGTATGGTCCCTGATGTCATCCAAATCGCCTATCGCGTCCGGCAGCAGTATCAGCCGCTTCACGCGGCAAGGTCGGTCGAACGCTTTTCACGAAGCCAATCGTCCATATCGAACTCGATGCCTTCCCCGCTCGCCAGCCCTTTATCTAGCGCGACGCAAAGGCGGTCGAATTTCTGCTCCTGCATCTCAACTAGCCGCAGCCCTTCGCGCACCGCTTCGCTCACGGAATCGAAACGTCCCTTTGCGATTCTGTCCGCAAGAAAATTCTGCCAGCGATCGTTCAACTGGATCGACGTACTTTTGGCCATGGCTTGCTCCTTTCGAAGCTTTCTACCTATCTCTGGTAGTCTCGTCCAGCACCTCGTCAACCCACACCGGCACTACGTCCCCCGCGGCGCCGAGCCGGGTTTCGTGGAAGAACACGCTGCCCTGGCTCGGATCGAGGTTGAGTTCGAGCGTCCGTGCGCCATAATGCCGCGCGGTGCGGACATAGCCTGCCGCCGGATAGACCGCGCCCGATGTGCCGATTGAGACAAACAGATCGCAATGGGTCAGCGCGGCTTCTATCTCGTCCATCCGGTAGGGCATTTCGCCGAACCACACGACATCGGGGCGCAGCGCATGTGCGCCGCACGCGGGGCATGGCGGGCGCTCGATCAGCCGATCACGCCACGGCGTCCGCGTTCCACAGGCCGCGCATAATGCGTTGAGATGTTCGCCGTGCATGTGGATCAACCGGCTGGCTCCCGCTCGCTCATGCAAGTCATCGACATTCTGCGTGACGATCAGCAGCTTGCCGGGCCATTCCGCGTCGAGCTTCGCCAGTGCGTGGTGCGCGGGATTGGGCTGCGCCTGCTGGATCGCGGCGCGGCGCATGTCGTAAAAGCGCAGGACAAGATCGGGATCGCGCGCAAACCCCTCGGGCGTGGCGACATCTTCGACGCGGTGCTGTTCCCATAGCCCGCCTGCACTGCGAAACGTGTCGATCCCGCTTTCGGCAGACACGCCTGCGCCAGTCAAGATCACGATGTTGCGGATGTCGTTCATCGCGGCCATGAAGCAGGGAAGGATCGAAGGAGCAAGCCGTGAAGATCGGAATTATCGGCAGCGAAGGCCGCATGGGCCAGGCGATTGCCGCGCTGGCGGGCGATGCGGTGACGGGCGCGATCGATCAGGGCGGCGATCCGATTGCGCTGGCCAAGGCGAGCAATGTGCTGATCGACTTCTCTTCACCTAGGGCATTGATGGCCAATATCGGGGCATCAGTCGCGGCGGGAATACCGATCCTCATCGGCACTACCGGCCTTGATGAAGATCACCACCGCGCGATTGACGATGCTGCGCGACACGTCGCCGTACTCCAGACGGGAAACACATCGCTCGGCGTCACCCTGCTCGCCAGGCTGGTGCAGGACGCAGCGGCGCGGCTCGGGCCAGACTGGGACATCGAAATCGTAGAGATGCACCATCGCCACAAAGTCGATGCGCCGTCAGGAACCGCACTGCTGCTCGGGCAGGCAGCTGCGACCGGACGCGGCATTTCACTCGAAACGCATAGCGAACGCGGCCGCGATGGCCATACCGGCGCAAGGGTCGAAGGTGCCATCGGATTTGCCTCATTGCGCGGTGGCAGCGTCGCTGGTGATCACAGCGTCATTCTGGCCGGGCCGCAAGAACGGATCGAATTGATCCACCGCGCCGAAGATCGCAGCATCTTTGCATCGGGCGCGCTCAAGGCTGCCGAGTGGTTGGTGCGGCAGCCAGCGGGCCGATACACCATGGCGCAGGTTCTGGGGATCTAGTCGGCCTCGACCGCAAGGCTGCGATACAGCGCGATCCGGTTTTGTGCGCGCACCAGCTGCGTGTTCACCAGCGTCCGTTCGGCGGCGTAGCCGGCGCGTTGCGCATCGAGATTGGCGAGGAACGAATCGACCCCCGCCCGATACCGCGCATCGACCAGCCGCTGCGTGTCGCGCGTCGCTTCGACCTGGCGGCGGTTAGACGCCAGCTGCGCCTCTATCGTCCCGGCACGCGCCAGCGCATCGGCAACTTCGCGGAACGCCGTCTGGATCGCGAGTTCATATTGCGCCAGTGCAGCATCGCGCTGTGCCTTGGAACGCGCGACGCTGGCGCGCCCTGCCCCGCCGCTGAAAATCGAATAGCCGACGTCGGCCCCCGCCGACCACGCGAACCCGCCCGACGTGAACAAGCTGCCGAGCGCGTCGCTGGCAAAGCCCAGCACACCCGTCAGCGATATACGCGGGAAGAGCGCCGCACGCGCCGCGCCGATATCGGCATTGGCCGCGCGCAGCCCGAATTCAGCCTGAACTACATCGGGGCGGCGCAACAGGATCTGCGAATCGAGTCCGGCCGCTGGCACCACAAGTGCGGTATCGGTTTCGGAAACATCACGCGGTAACAGTTCGGCTGGCACATCGGTGCCGAGCAGCAGCCGCAGCGCGTTGGCATCTTGCGCCAGCGCGGTCGTTTGCAGCGCGACATCGGCTTTGGCCGTTTCCAATATCTGTTCGGCCTGCCGCAAATCGGTGCGCGGCGCGATCCCGCCAGTCAGCCGCGCGCGGGTGAGGAACACGCTGCGTTCAGCGGCCTTCACCGTGTCTGTTGCAATGCGCAGCAGGCTGGCATCGGCGGCGTAGGTTGACCATGCGTCGGCAATTTCCCCGGTAAGCGCGATCCGCGTGGTGCGTGCCCCGGCTTCTGTTGCGAAAAAACGCTGTTGTTCGGCCTCGCTCAGCGACGCCAGCCGACCAAAGAGGTCAAGTTCGAATGCCGTGATGCCGATATCTGCATTGAAGCGATTCCGGGGGCCGGACGTAAAACTGGTGCCGCTGCCGCCAGAATCGCTACGGCTGCCCCCAGCCCCTGCTGCGATTTCCGGAAGCTGATTGCCGCGCGCGATGCGATAGGTTGCGCGCGCCGCCGCGACGTTGGCAGCGGCAATCCGCAAATCACGATTATTCTCGCGCGCAAGGATGAACAGCCGTTGGAGCCGCGGATCGGTGAAGACAGTTTCGGCGCGCGCTTCGGGCAACGCAGCTTCACTTTGGCGCAGATATGCGTCGCCAACCGGCCATGATTGCGGGACTGAGGGCGCAACGGTTCCAAGTTTCGGGGCGAGCGAACAGCCGCCGAGCGCCGCCGCCGACACGAGAAGGATCAGGCGCGCGACCATTTGGTCCTCGCAGCCTTAATGCCGTCGCGCACCCCGCGCCGCACCAGCACGAAAAACAGCGGGATGAAAAAGATCGCGAGCAAGGTTGCCGTCAGCATCCCGCCGATCACCGAAGTGCCGATTGCGATGCGGGCGTTTGCCCCTGCCCCCGTCGATAGCGCCAATGGCAGCACGCCAAAAATAAACGCGAAACTGGTCATCAGGATCGGGCGCAATCGCAGCTTCGCGGCCTCAAGCGCGGCATCGATCACCCGCGCGCCGCGTTTTTCGGCCGCCTCTGCAAATTCGATCATCAAGATCGCATTCTTGGCCGCCAGCCCCATCGTCGTCAGCAAACCGATCTGGAGGAACACGTCGTTTTCCAGCCCGCGCAACGTCACGAAAAACACCGCGCCCACTAATCCCAGCGGGATGACGAGCAGAACCGCTACCGGAATGGTCCAGCTTTCATACAGCGCGGCCAGACACAGAAATACCACGAGCAGCGAAATGCCGTAGAGCAACGGGGCCTGCCCTGAAGACAGACGCTCCTGAAACGAAAGCCCCGACCATGCCACGCTGGTGCCGGGTAGTGCGCTTGCCAGTTCGGCAATCCGGTCCATCGCTGCGCCCGAACTGATGCCCGGTGCCGCCTGACCCTGAATCTCGAATGCGGGAACGCCGTTGAACCGCGAGATCGCGGTGGGCGCCACCGACCAGCTGGCACTCGCAAACCCGCTCATCGGCACCATCTGGCCCGACGAACCGCGCACCATCCACAAATCGAGGTTCGACGGATCGGACCGGAACTCGGCATCGCCCTGCACGAAGACGCGCTTGACGCGTCCGCGATCGATGAAATCATTGACGTAACGCCCGCCCCACGCCGTCGAAAGCGTGGTGTTCACATCGTTCTGCGTCAGCCCGAGCGCCGCCATTTTCTGCTGGTCCATATCGATCTTAAGCGTCGGAATATCGGGCAGATCGCTTAAGCGAACGCCGGTCAGCATCGGGTCGCGCGTTGCCGTTTCGATCAGCTTGTCCTTGGCAGCGACAAAATCTTCACGCGAAAGTCCGCCCGAATTCTGCAGCTGCATCGAAAATCCGCTCGATTGGCCAAGTCCCCGGATAGCAGGCGGCTGCAGCGCGAACACCTGGGCATCGCGAAAGCCCCGGAATGCGCCCGATGCCCGTTTGACGATGGCTTCTGCGGTATTTTCATTTCCGCTGCGTTCGTCCCAATCAACGAGGTTGATGAAGCCTTGCCCCGAATTCTGGCCACTTTGTCCGCCGCCGCCACCAGCGACCGTGAACAACACACTGATATTTTTGGCCTCATAGGTTCTGAAATAATTTTCGACCATTCGCTGCACTTCGAGCGTGCGGGTTTGCGTGGCACCGCCCGGCAACCGGAACTGGACTTGCGCTGCGCCTTGATCTTCGGCGGGCAGAAAACTGGTCGGCAGCCGCACGAACAGGATCACAAGAAGCGCGCAGATACATGCGTAAATCGCGAGGAACAGCCATTTGCGAACCACGATGCGCTCAACACTGACCACATATTTATCGGTCGTCTGCGCGAACCAGATATTGAACTTGTCACCCCACCGCGCGAGCCTGCCATTGCGCGGGGCCGAATGATCGCGTTGCTTGAGCAGCGTCGCCGTCAGTGCGGGCGACAGGATCAGCGCGACAAACACCGACAGGATCATCGCGGCGATAATGGTGACCGAAAACTGGCGGTAGATCACCCCAGTCGATCCGCCGAAGAACGCCATCGGCAAAAAGACCGCAGACAATACAAGCGCAATCGCAACGAGCGCGACCGAGATTTCATCCATCGACTGGATCGTCGCCTCACGCGGGGTCATCTGGGGATTTTCATCCAGCAAGCGTTCGACGTTTTCAACAACGACAATTGCATCATCGACGAGCAATCCGATCGCAAGCACCAGTCCGAACAGCGTCAGCGTGTTGATGCTGAACCCGGTCAGGTAAAACACCCCGAACGTGCCGAGCAGCACCACAGGCACGGCGATGGCGGGGATAAGCGTCGCCCGCCAGCTTTGCAGAAATACGAACATGACGATAACGACCAGGATGATCGCCTCGATCAGCGTCTTGACGACTTCTTCCACTGAAAGCCGGATGAACGGCGTCGTATCATTGGCATAAGAATAGTTGAGCCCTGACGGAAACCCCTTCGACAATCGCGCGACTTCGGTCTTGACCTTTTCGGACGTTGCCAGCGCATCGGCGCCCGGGGCGAGCGAAAGCGCCATCCCTGCACCGGGATTGCCGTTGATCCGGCTGACCGCGCTGTAATTTTCCGAACCCAGTTCGATCCGCGCCACGTCGCGCATCTGCACGACAGCGCCCGATTCGGCGCCCTTGAGAATGATCTTGGCAAACTCTTCAGGCGTCTGCAGCCGCGATTGCGACGTCACGGTTGCGTTGAGCATTTGGCCTTCGGGTTGGGGAACACCGCCAACTTCGCCTGCCGCCACTTCGGTATTCTGGTTCTGGATTGCAGTGACGACATCGCCGGGCATCAGCCCGGCACGCGCCAGCCGGACAGGATCGAGCCAGATGCGCATCGCGTATTGCGATCCGAACACGTTGACATCACCCACGCCTTCGATCCGGCTCAACGGATCTTGCAACGTCGACGTCATGAAATCGGCAACGTCGCGGTTGGTCCGCTGCCCGGTTTCATCGAAAATACCGACGATCATCAGAAAATCGGGGTTCGATTTGGTGACCGTCAGCCCCTGCTGCTGCACCTGTTGCGGCAGCCGCGCGATTGCCTGCTGAACGCGATTTTGCACTTGCACCTGTGCGGTATCGGGATCGGTGTCCTTATCGAACACCGCTGTGATGCCAACATTGCCGCGCGAGCTGGAATTCGAACTGAAATAGAGGAGTCCGTCGATCCCTGTCAGTTGCTGTTCGATAATCTGCGTGACGCTGTTTTCGAGTGTCGATGCCGAAGCACCCGGGAAGCTGGCCCGGATATTCACCTGTGGCGGGGCAACATCGGGGTATTGTGCGATCGGCAGGACGAACAGCGCGCCTATCCCGCCGAACATCACGATGATCGCGAGGACCCAGGCAAAGATCGGCCGATCGATGAAAATGCGCGACATCGCGTTACTTGCCGTCTGATTTGGGTGGCGCGATGGCTTGCGGCTGATTGGCAGGGACAGGTTTGACAGCAGCGCCGGGACGCAAGCGGCCTAGCCCCTGCGTGATCACCTTGTCGCCCGGGGCGAGGCCTTGCGTGATCACCCAGTTTGTTCCCTGCGTGCGCGTGGCGGTGACCTTGCGCTGTTCGACCTTGTTGTCCTTGCCCACGACAGCAACGGTCGCATTGCCACGCGGATCGCGCGACACCGCCTGCTGCGGCACCAGGAATGCGCGCGTGTCGGTGGCCTGGTTGATGCGGGCACGCACGAACAT
>JANPIQ010000022.1:0-9619 GCA_031425075.1 Sphingomonadales bacterium | reverse complement strand
CTGATCGACAAAGACGGCAAAGTCGTCTCGCGCCACGCGCCGACCGAAAAGCCCGAAAGCCTAACGGCTGAAATCGACACTTTATTGTCGGCATGACATCATGAGCTTCGATGCTGCGCATCAATGGTTTCTGGGGCTTGGTGCTGCCTATGGGGTCAATCCGTATATATTCGGCGCGATCTACATAGGGGCCATTCCTTTTTTCCTGGCATCGACCGCCTGGCTCATCCGCCGTGCGCGCGCCGGGCAAAGCACGCTAGTGCCGACGATGTGCGCAGGATTTTGTTTTGTGTCGGCGTATGTGTATCTGGCAATTGCAGGCCGCGATATTCCGGTCTGGGTTTGGGCCTTCCTCGGGGCATTGGTGGCCTATGGAGCATGGTCGGCCGTTCGCGACGTCCGTAAAAAAATCGGTACCGGGGGGTCTCCATGACCCCTATCGACTGGACCGCATCCGCGCGGTTGGTAGAGCGACGCGACGACGGTTCGGATATGTATTTCGACTTTGCCCCGGTTGGCGAAGGCAGCCTGGCATCGCTTGTCCACAAAGTCCTGGCGCTCGAAGCCCAAGATCGCCAGCGGCTCGTCATCGATGCAGGATCGATGGGAATGCTCACCATCACGCAAATCATCGAACTTTCGAAACGCGGCGATTTTCCGCGCGATTAGCCTTTTCCGAATCGCCGCAGACGCGCAAGGCGTCACGGGATGACATATGCGGCCTTTGTCCCCTTGCGCGTCTTTTCGGCTTATACGATGCTGGAAGGCGCGATCGAACCCAAAGCGATTGCGGAACGGGCCAAGGCTTTGGGGTTCCCCGCAGCCGCCATTTGTGACCGCAACGGGCTTTACGGGGTGATGCCGTTTTCGGATGCGTGTGTCGCTGCCGGAGTGCAGCCGATCATCGGCAGCCTTATTGCCGTGTCGCGGCCTGAGCGGCCCGATACAGTTCCCGCCGCATATGACTGGCTTGCGCTGCTCGCTCAGGATGAGGCGGGGTATGCCAATCTGTGTCAGCTGGTGTCAAAGGGACATCTCGGTTGCGGTGCCGGCGAACCGCCACATGTCACATTTGCCGATCTTGCGGCATATTCGGACGGGCTGATCGCACTGACTGCGGGGGGAGAGGGCGGTCTTGTAAGGCTGCTTGCCGAAGGTCAGGATCATGCGGCCATCAGCTACGCCGATCAGCTTGCACAGATTTTTGACGGGCGGCTGTACATCGAGGTGTGTCGGCGAATGGACCCGGCAGAATCAAAGGCGGAAGAGGCTCTAATCGCGCTGGCGTATCGCCTCGATCTGCCGCTGGTTGCGACTAACCCTTCGTGTTACGCTGAACCCGACTTTCATCAGGCGCACGATGCCATGCTGTGCATCGCAGGGTCGACCTATGTCGATCATGATGATCGGGTAAAGAGTTCTCCCGACAGCTGGATGAAACCGGCGCGCGAAATGCGAATGCTGTTTGCCGACCTGCCCGAAGCGCTTGCGAACACATTGGTGGTTGCGCAGCGGTGCGCGGTGATGGCGCCCCGCCGCGACCCCATCCTTCCGAGAATGGTCGATCGCGATGGCGAGGCTGACAAGCTGATCGGCGATTCAAAGTCTGGGCTTGCCGCACGGCTCCGTGCAGTGCCTGTAGAGGACGTTTCCGTCTATGAAGACCGATTGGCATTCGAGCTGAACGTCATCGC
This sequence comes from Sphingomonadales bacterium, assembly GCA_031425075.1. Lineage (GTDB taxonomy): Bacteria > Pseudomonadota > Alphaproteobacteria > Sphingomonadales > Sphingomonadaceae > Aquisediminimonas. The sequence continues at coordinate 7,925 of JANPIQ010000022.1, read as the reverse complement.
GAACATGGGCTTTGCAGGTTATTTTCTGATCGTGGCTGATTTCATCCAATGGGCCAAAAGACAGGGAATTCCGGTTGGACCAGGGCGCGGGTCAGGGGCGGGGTCGCTGGTGGCTTGGGCGTTGACGATCACCGATCTCGATCCGATCAAGCTCGGGCTGTTGTTCGAACGCTTTCTCAACCCCGAACGCGTCTCGATGCCCGATTTCGACATCGATTTCTGCGAAACACGCCGCGAAGAAGTGATTCGCTATGTCCAGACCAAATATGGCAGCGATCATGTCGCCCAAATTATAACCTTCGGACGGCTGAAGGCGCGCGCGGTTTTGAAGGATACAGGCCGCGTGCTGCAGATGAGCTACGGGCAAGTAGATCGGCTGGCCAAGCTTGTTCCCAACCATCCGACCGATCCCTGGACGTTGCAACGATCTCTTAACGGTGTGTCGGACCTGGCTGCCGAATATAAGAATGATATTCAGGTGCGCCGATTGTTCGATCTGGCGCTAAAGCTGGAAGGCCTGCCGCGTCATAGCTCTACCCATGCCGCAGGGGTGGTGATCGGCGATCGGCCATTGGCGCATCTTGTTCCGCTGTATCGCGATCCGCGCTCGGATATGCCCGTCACGCAATTCGATATGAAGTATTGCGAGAATGCCGGGCTTGTGAAGTTCGACTTTCTGGGGTTGAAGACGCTGTCAGTTCTGAAAAAGGCTGCTGATCTGATCGAAGAACGGGTGGGGACCCGGCCCGATCTCGATACCCTCGCCTGGGATGATGAGGCTGTATATCGGTTGCTTCAAAGGGGTGATACGGTTGGCGTGTTCCAGCTTGAATCGGAAGGAATGCGGCGCACTCTTGCCGCTGTCCGCCCGACAAGCTTTGGCGACATCATCGCGCTCGTATCGCTGTATCGCCCTGGCCCGATGGACAATATTCCGTTGTTCGGCGATCGCAAGAACGGGCGGGTAAAGATCGAATATCCCCACCCGTTGCTCGAAACCATCCTCGGCGAAACCTATGGCGTGTTCGTTTATCAGGAACAGGTGATGCAGGCAGCGCAGATCCTCGCGGGATATTCGCTCGGCGGTGCCGATCAGTTGCGGCGCGCCATGGGGAAAAAGATCAAAGCTGAAATGGACGCACAGCGAAGCGTTTTCGTGTCAGGCTGTGCGGCCAAAAATGGCATAACAGAAGCGAAAGCCAATGAGCTTTTCGACCTTATCGACAAATTCGCAGGCTATGGGTTCAACAAAAGTCACGCCGCCGCTTATGCATTGCTGGCATATCAGACGGCATGGCTGAAGGCACATTTCCCGGCAGAATTCTACGCTGCATCAATGTGTTACGACATGTCGAACACAGACAAGCTGTCGATATTCGCCGATGATATGCGGCGTCTTGACGTCACTTGCCTGCCGCCGTGCATCAACGCGAGCCGGGCGGATTTCACCGTCGATATTATCGATGGGAAGGAAGCTGTCCGCTACGCTTTGGGCGCTCTGAAGGGGGTTGGCGAAGCGGCAATGGATGTGCTTTGCACAGAACGAGAGGCCAATGGCCGCTTCGTTTCGATTGACGATCTTGCAAGGCGTATCGGCGCACGTGCGCTTAACCGGAAGCAGGTCGAAAGCCTTGCCGCAGGCGGCGCGTTCGATGCGCTGTGCGCCAATCGTGCCGCCAGTTTCGCCGCCGCCGAGGCGCTGGTGGCCGCAGCGAGCCGGGCTGAGGACGCCCGAACGAGCGGGCAGGGTGGCCTTTTTGGTGGCGACTCATCGGCATCGGTGGAGGTTTCGCTATCGCCCAACGCGCAATGGTCGATTGCCGAGCGGATGACTGCCGAGCGTGAAGCTTTCGGGTTTTATTTTTCGGCTCATCCGGTCGATCGGTATCGGATGGCGGCTGCAGCGCACAGGGCGCGGACATTTGCCGATATTTGTGCATCGCCGCCAGCCGAGGGCGAACGCAGCGTGATTTCAATGGCCGTATTGATCGAGGATGTGAAATGGCGGACCTCAGCGCGTGGCCGTCGCTATGCGCTCGCAACGTTTTCGGATGCTTCGGGGCAGTTTCCCGCGACGTGTTTTGAAGACGATGTTACTGCCGACCTTGAAACTGCAGTGCGTGACTGCGCCTGCATGCTTGTTACTGCCGAGGTCGATCGCAGGGCTGGCGAAGAAACGCCCCGCGTCACCGCCAAGCGGGCCCAACGACTTGAAGCTCTCGCCGGCGGGTTGCGCGTCAAAGCGATCGTGCGGGTCGCAGATATCGCTGTTGCGCCGCGGATCGGAAACATCCTTGGGTCTGCGCGCGGTGGAAAAAGCCAGGTGCTGGTCGAGGTCGAGATCGAAGCGGGCATAGCGCTTCTGTGTTTGGGCCGCGATTATAATCTCGATGCCGAACTGGCAGCGCAAATCGAGAATTTGAATGGCGTGTCAGACGTGACACTGAAAAATGTTGATGGACCGGGGCTCCGGCTTGTCGCCTGACCGATCAGAAATCGACCTTGTCATAATATTCGGGCGGTGAAACGCTTTCCATGCGTTCGGACAATAATGGGCGAAAGCTGGGGCGAGACTTTAATCCGGAATACCAACCGCGGGTTTGTTCGTGCCCGCGCCAGTCGATGCCGCCGAGATAATCGGCAACCGAAATATGCGCTGCCGCGGCGAGGTCAGCGAGGCTTAGCGTCCCACCAGCAAGCCAATTGCGATGATCGAGAAGCCAGTCGACATAATCGAGCAGTTGATTGGCGGTTTTCATCGCGTCGCGCAGCGCACCACCATCTGGCGCGGCGCGGTGCAACAGTCGCTTCAACATGCGTTCGTGAAGCAAGGGTGCGACGACATTATTGTAGAATTGTTCGTCGAACCACGCTGATAATCGTCGGATTTCGGCGCGGTTGACGGCGGTTCCCGAAATCATCGGTGCCGTGTTGACCGTTTCTTCAAAATATTCGCAGATCGCCGCCGAACTCATCAACGTGACGTTGCGATCCTTCTCGATCAGAACAGGGGTTTGACCAGAGGGGTTGAGATCCATGAATTCATCGCGCTTTTCCCAAGGGCTTTCTCGCACGAGTTCGTAACCGACGCCCTTCTCGCCGAGAAGAAGACGCACTTTGCGTGAAAACGGGCAGAGGGGGAATTGATAAAGCAACCACATTGAGCGCAGGCCATACCCGCTGGCCTTCCTCGCGTCATCCACCAATTCAGAATTGCTGTGGCATCGCGTCCTTCATGCGTTTCATCGCGCGTTCGAATTCCGGCATGGCAACCGCGAGCGCAGAAGCCACCGCGCCGATCGATCCAACCGCCTGGCGCGTGCCGTCCTGCACCTTGCTTTCAAGATCGGGATCATCGCGTTCGGCAATATCGCGCACCGTTCGACCAGGCAGGCGCACCGGCTTGCCCTTGTTCAGCGGCTCGATGGCCTTGGCGATGCCGTCTATGCGCATGTCAAGAACGGCGTCCACCATCGCGCCGATTGCACCTGCGGCCATATCCTGAGTGGCAGGATCGTTGAGAACACCCGCCATAGTTTCTGCGTCGCGCTGAACGTCGGACTGGGCGAAGGCCGGTGCCGCAACACCGGTCAATGCTAATGCAAGAAGCGCCTTACGCATGGCATACCTCACGAAATTACGGGGAACCGCCCCCGGCTGCAGACCCTTTAGGCTGCACTTGCTTTCGGTGCAATGAACGACGCCACGTTCGGGGATGAAACACGGCTGCGCTGCGACAACGGGAAACGCGCGAATGCCTCGTCAACCCAACCAGATTAGCGCCGCAACGCCAGCAGCAATCCGATACCAGGCAAATGGCGCAAAACCATAGCGGGTGACGACCGCCAGAAAGGCTTTTACCACGATGACTGCAACGACAAATGACACGATAAACCCGATTGCGATGAGATTGAGATCGCTTGCCGTTACCGCGTCACGCGCCTTCCACATCTGCATCGCGGTCGCACCGGTAAGCGTCGGAAGCGCCAGGAAAAAGCTGAACTCGGCCGCCGTCTTGCGGTCGATGCCCATTGCCATTGCACCCATGATCGTCGCCCCCGAGCGACTGACGCCGGGGATCATCGCAATGCACTGCGCAAGCCCCACGCCGATCGACTGGCGGAGCGTTAGCGCGTCGACGCCGGGAATATCGGTCGTTTTTGCCAAGCGTTCGATGATGAGGATGGCAAAGCCGCCAATGATCAGCGCCCATGCCACCACGACTGCATTTTCAAGCAGCAGGTCGATCTGATCGCCAAGGAGAACGCCAAGTATGACGGCGGGGAAAAAAGCGAGCAGGATATTCCGCGTAAATGCCACCGCGCTGGCATCGGCTTTGGCAAGTCCAAACAACACGTCGCGAAACGTGCGCCAGTATAGCACGACGATGGCAAGGATCGCGCCCGGCTGGATCGCGATGTTGAACAGCTTCCAGCGTTCTGAATCATACCCCAGCAACTCGCTCGCGAGGATCAGGTGCCCGGTCGAGGACACCGGCAGAAATTCAGTAATGCCTTCAACTATGCCCAGGATTATCGCCGAAAGCGTATCGTTCACTTGGGCGCCCCGGCGGTGGCGAACCGGCCATGCTTGCGGTATTTCACCAGCCATCCTTCGGCCTCGAGATCAAGCGAGCGCGCGGTAATTCCGAGCTCCGCGAGCCCCGGAAGTGCTGGGTCGGTCACATTGTCCTCCTGAAGCATCAGCCACTGGTCCCAACTCATAGGTGCGCCTGGAAGCCATCCGGTCAATTTCGCCATAGCCGCAGCCGCAGCATCGGGCATATCAATAAAGATTGGTTCGCGGCCAATCTGTCTTGCGATCCAGCGGTTGATCTCAGCCATCGACATGACATCGGGACCGCCAAGCTCGAACGTTCCGGCCTTATTTGGTTTGGTCAGCGCCGTAGCGATGGCATGTCCCACGTCGCCGACAAATACGGGCTGAAATTTCGTCGTACCGCCGATTATAGGCATGATAGGGAGCATCCGCATCAGCCCTGCAAAGCGGTTGATAAACTGATCCTCGCGGCCGAATACGACAGAGGGGCGCAGGATGACAGCATCGGGCAATGCTTCGCGGGCTGCTGCTTCGCCCCCCGCCTTGCTCCTACCATAGACGGACGGGCTTTCGGCGTCTGCGCCAATGGCGGACATATGAACGTAAAGCCTGGCCCCGGCTTTGGCTGCGGCCCGGGCAACATTTCCGCCGCCTGTCACATGAACCCGCTCCATATCGGCAAAACTGCCGGCAAGATTGACGACCGCAGAGGCCCCATCGCAGGCGCGATCGAGGCTGGCTGGATCGAAAATATCGGCAGCAAGCCAGCCGATTTGGCCAAGGTTGGCCTGCGGTTTGAGATCGTAGCTGCGCTTTGGCTTCCGGCTCGACACGCGGACGCGCCATCCTTCGCGCAGAAGAGCCTGAACTGCATAGCGGCCAATATACCCATCGCCACCGATAACGGTCACAAGACCTGACACAATTGACCTCGATTTCCACCGCGTCGATAAACGGTCGCGGGATTAAAAATGGCGGACAGGGTGGGATTCGAACCCACGGTGAGTTGCCCCACGGCGGTTTTCAAGACCGCTGCCTTAAACCACTCGGCCACCTGTCCGTTCGACCGCCGTTAGCGTGGTTGTGCGTGCTTCGCCAGACTGCATCTGCGAACCATCAAAGCTGCATCTTCATCAAGAAAAGGGGTTCGCGGAGCGCATTGCGTGTGCCAAATACAATCTATGGGTATCCGACGTTTGCGTAAAGTGGCCTCAATGGCCTTGATCGTGATGTGCGCTCAATCTGCCAGCGTAGCTCAGCCGATCGTTGACGACGGATTTTCTGTCTATTTGCAGGAACTTGGCCGGCAGGCTGCATCTCAGGGCGTATCGCGAAGGACGATCGACACGGTGCTGCCGACCTTGGCATTCAGCCAGCGCGTCGTGGATCTCGATCGTGCGCAACCCGGTGGGCAGCCAAATGGCCCTATTCCGAGGTTTGCTCCATATCTGGCACGGCATGTCGACGAAAACCGGATCGCACGCGGTCGGGCAAAATATGTGGCCTTGCGGCCATTGCTGGCGAAGATCGAGCGCGAAACCGGCGTTCCGGAATCGATCATGGTGGCGATATACGGCAAAGAGACAAATTACGGGAGCTTCACCGGCAGTTTCGATCTGGCCAATTCGCTCGCCACTCTGGCTTATGAAGGGCGTCGTCGGCAGCTTTTTGCGGCTGAGTTCATCGCAACGCTCAAAATGATCGACCGCGGCTATTCGCGCGAAGTTTTGAGAGGCAGTTGGGCGGGGGCCACCGGATATCCGCAGTTTCTGCCATCGGTCTACCTTCGTCTGGCTCGTGATGGCGATGGTGACGGACGCGCGGATATCTGGCGTAGCGAACCTGACGCACTGGCGTCGATTGCCAATTATTTCGTAAGCTCGGGGTGGCGGTCAGGGGTGCCTTGGGGCGTGCGTGTTTCGGTGCCGCAGGCTTATGATTGGGCATCGGTCCGCAACCGCACGGTTTCCCCGCGCTGCCCGCGCGTCCATGACCGGCTAAGTCGCTGGAAAACATTCGCGGAGTGGCGCGAGGATGGCGTTGCAATAATTGGCGGCAGGCCGTTGCGCGATCGCGAAATGGCCTCATTGTTTCAGCCAGACGGCCCCGGCACACCTGCCTATTTGCTGACAGGGAATTACCGGGTTATTCTCGACTATAACTGTTCGAATTTTTATGCACTTTCGGTGGGGTTGTGGGCTGATGCGTTGGAACGATAGGCTGAACGCTTGTGCTCTGCTTGCCGCTTTTGCTGTAAGTGCCAGTCCAGGAAAAACGCCTGGCGCCGCAGCGCAGGCATCACCCCCCTCGCCAATCTACACCCCGATCGAAGGGGGCGATCGCGACCCGGCGCTTCCGCCATACAGCATGGCGATCGCGCAAGACAGGGTCAGCTATGATGAGGTGGGCTATGCCAGCTGGTACGGTCCCGAACGTGCTGGCACCGCGCTGGCCAGTGGTGAAGTGTTCGATCCGGCGGCAGTTTCGGCTGCGCACGCATCGCTCCCTGTTCCCAGCTATGCCGAGGTAACCGATTTGCGCACGGGCCGAACGATACTTGTACGGATCAACGATAACGCGCCTCCACCGAAGGGCCATCTTGTCGCCTTGTCGCTTGGCGCGGCGCGACAGCTGGGTGTCGAGACCGAAGGTGTGTTCGCTGCGCGGATCAGGCGAACCAACCCCCCTGATTTCGAACGCAACGCTCTGGCGGCTGGCCGAACCGCGACCGAGCGGCTGGCCACACCGCCTGCGCTGCTCAATGCATTGCGAAAGAGGCTAGGCCCGGCACCGGTTGCCGCCGCCGTTGCTGTACCGGCAGCGGCTAAAATCGTGCCCAAACTGACGTCCAAATCGCCGATGCCACCCAAGCCGGTGGTATCGCCCAAACCAGCAATGCTTCCCAAGGTGGCCGAGGTACAATCGCGTCCTGAGCACCCGCCGGCCAGCGGTGACGCGCGTTTCGTCGAGGACAACGCCCAGCCGCATTGGAATCCTGCGCTTGTCAATAAATCCCTTGAACCCGCAGCGCCGATGACTCAGCGACCTGCGGCGACTGCAAAGGCAGCAGCGGGTGGCTGGTATCTTCAGGTCGCGGCATTTTCCACCGAAGCGCGCGCAGCGGCGTCTGCGGCAAGGGTCGGTGGCACTGTGATCCGCGCAGGTTCGATTTTCCGTGTCCGTACCGGACCTTATCCAAGTCATGGCGCGGCGCGCGCAGCGGTTGGCGCGATGGCAGCAAAGGGCTATCCGGGGGCACGTGTCACCCGCTGATTCTTGAAAGTTCTTATGCGTATTGTATTAACTGCCTCTTCTTTGTTCGCCGTTGCCATTCCTGTTCAGGCTTCGGCTCCGCCGTTCGAAAC
>JANPIQ010000021.1:0-11256 GCA_031425075.1 Sphingomonadales bacterium | reverse complement strand
GATCAACTGGTCCGCAACTTCCTGAGACATGTAACGCGCCATCGTCGAGCGGACGCGCTTTTCACGGGTGATATCTTCAAGCACGATCATCGAACCGATGTTCTTCTCGTTCCCGTCGATCAGCGGGGCCGTCGTGAGGTTGACTGTTGCCGTGACCCCGCCGTCAATCGCGATTTCGGCGTCGATAGCGAGCGAAGACTGGCTCGTGGCGCGGGTTTTTTCGAGGCTTTCGGCAACCCAGCTATTATCGGCCCTGAACACATAATCGCCCGACTGGCCGATCAATGCATTGCGATTGGTGCTCAGGATTCGCACAGCGGCGTTGTTGGCCGTCACGATGACATTATCGACGTCAAGCGTGATGATCCCGTTCGATACCGATTTCAGGATCGAATCATTATAATTTTTGATGTTGAGCACATCGTCGAACAACCGTGCGTTTTCGAGGCACACTGCGATCTGCGCCGAAAATGCGCGCAGCCTCGCTTCGTCTTTGGCGGTAAAGGTGCCATTCTTCTTGTTGAGCACCTGCGCGACGCCAATACTTCCGCCTGCCTTGTTCGAGATTGGCGCGCACAGGATCGAGCGCGTGCGATAGCCGGTGTTATTATCGATCGACTGGTCGAAACGCGGATCGAGATAGGCGTCGACTATGTTTTCGAGCCGTCCTGACTGGAACACGGCGCCTGCAATGCCTTGCGTGCTGCGGATGCGGATTTCGCGCACCTGATCGCCTTCTGCGAACAGCGAAAACAGCGTGTTGCTGCGTGCTTCATGGACGAAAACCGACGATCTTTCGGCGTTGAGCAGTTCGGTCGCGGCGCGCATGACCCGCGCGATGAGGAAATCGAGCTGGAGCTCGCCCGACAATTCCTGGCTGATGGCAAGGATATGCTGCTCTTCTCGCAAGGCCTCCACCATATGCTGGAATCCTTGAGTGATGTTGGCATATTCATCGGCGCTGATCACATCGAGCCGGACGGTATCCAGATCGCCTGCTTCAACCTGCCGCATCGCAAGGATCAGCCGTTGCGCCGAGCGTGAAACTTCGTTGGCGGTCAGCAGCGACATCACGACCGAACCTGCCACGCAGACAACCACAATCCCGATGACCCAAGCGTAAAGCGGCGTCATTTCTGCGACGCTGGTTTCGATGCCGCGCTGCGCAAACATCCGTTCGACCTTAAACACCATTGTCAGGCCAAAGAATACAAGCGGCATCGAGGTCACGAAAATGGCGAGATACAGCAATTTGCTGCGGATCGGCACGGCAATCAGCTTTTCATGCTGTTCGGTGGGGAGCTTGTTGCCGAGAACCGAATTCAAGCGGTGAATATGCGGCAGCAGCTCTCGATTGACTGCAAAATACTCAAAGATCGCATGCGTGGGCGATGCGAAAAACAGCGCCGTGGCAGCAAACGAATAGGCCTGCCATTCGGTGTAGCCCCCCTGGAATAGCGGCTCGGTGCCCAGCGTCGCGCCCAGAACCACAAGGCTTGCCAATGGCCCATGGAAAAAGGTGACGCGCATCGCCGACAGGAATGGCAAGTTCAGCGCACGAACGAGTGCGTTGCTGAGCTTTTCGATATCGTCGGTTTCGCCGCGATCGAGCACCTCGAGCCCCGCCCGTAACGGCTGGTAATGCCGCCCGATCAGCCAGATGTCGGGGATTGTGTAAATCGCAACCGCAAACGGCACTTGGATAAAAAACAACGTCCATTGATGCCACGTCAGCTCGAGCCCCAGGGCGACCAGCGAAAAGGTGACAGCAACCGCGGCCAACGTGCCGTAATTGTAAAGCAGCACAAGACGCCAGAACAGCTTGCGCGCGCTTTCACGGGCAACAGGGGGCGGTCGCAGGTTGCTGTCTGATGGTGATCCCGGCCCCATGCCGCTCCTCGATTGCAGCACCGCCCCCCAAAGCGGCCAAAAGTTACGCTTGCACAACGCAGAAACCACAAAAATGCGACGAATTGCTGGTCAACGTCTATGCGCTGGCGCACAACTTCGCCAGTCGATTTCGAGATAGGCTGCGACATATGCGTGCTTAATGTGCTTGCGTAGATTGCGCCGAGGCGGGAAGGGCATCGCCGATGGAACCCCGCTCACCGCTTGCCATTCCCGATTATCGCTTGTTCTGGATCAGTCGCTTCACAGCGGTGCTGGCGACGATGGCAATGGTCGTCGTGCTTGCATGGCAGGTGTATGATACCGCGCGGACAGACTATGGCATGTCGACGCGCGAAGCTGCGTTTCAACTCGGGCTGCTCGGGCTCGCCCAGTTCACACCGTTGCTGATCCTGACGCCCGTGGCAGGCTGGGCCGCCGACAGGTTCGAACGCCGCCGCGTTGCGCAGCTCGCCGACGTCGCCGATCTTGCCGTCTGTCTGGCACTTGGCTGGGCAACATGGGCGGATGTGTTGAGCCTACCGCTTCTGTTCGGACTGGCCGCGGCACACGGCGTAGCGCGCGTCTTCATCGGGCCTGCGATGAACGCGATTGCGCCAAACATCGTGCCTGCGCACCTGCTGCCGCGCGCGATCGCGATGAATTCCATCGCGTGGCAATCGGCTTCGGTGATCGGCCCCGCCGCAGGCGGCCTGCTCTATGCTATCGATGGGCCATTGGCGTATTGGTGTGCCGCCGCGACATTGCTTGTGCCCATCGTCGCGCTTTCGTTCATCCGGCCTGTGCATCCACCTCCACTCGATCGGCGCGTCCATCCCATCCGGCAAATGATCGACGGGTTGCGTTACACGTGGCGCGACAGGTTCCTGCTCGGCGCCATCACGCTTGATCTGTTCGCGGTTCTGCTTGCAGGCGCAACGGCATTGCTGCCGGTGTTTGCGCGCGACATATTGCAAGTCGGGCCAGCAGGGCTCGGGCAATTGCGCGCTGCCCCCGCGATGGGTTCGGTGCTGGTCGCGATCGGCCTGTCGATCTGGCCGCTTACCAATAACGTCGGCGTGAAAATGCTCTGGGCCGTCGTCGTGTTCGGTCTGGCGACGATAGGCTTCGGCTTGTGCGGCACACTGTTGATGCTCGGCCCTGTCACTCTACCCGGCTTTGACGGCATGACGTCATGGGCGATGCTTTACGCGCTCGCCATGCTGGCGATCCTTGGCGCGGCCGACATGTTTTCGGTCTTCATCCGCAATTCGCTAGTGCAGCTTAACGTTCCCGATACGATGCGCGGGCGTGTCGGTTCTGTGTCGGGCCTTGCGATATCGGCATCGAACGAACTGGGCGAAATGCAATCGGGCGTTGCCGCCGCCATGTTCGGACCGGTCGGTGCAGTTGTATTCGGCGGCGCGGGAGCTATTTTGGTGACAGCCATCTGGGCCCGGCTCTTTCCCGAGTTGCGCAACGCCCGGACTTTCGAAGCTCGATACAAGGACGCGCCCGCATGAAATTCGCCAATATCCTCGAAACGATCGGCAATACGCCGCATATCCGGGTATCGAAACTGTTTCCGGACGCCGAAGTCTGGATCAAATCCGAACGCGCCAACCCCGGTGGGTCGATCAAGGACCGGATCGGGCTTGCGATGATCGAGGATGCCGAACGCAGCGGCGCGCTGCAACCGGGCGGCACCATCGTCGAGCCAACCTCGGGCAATACCGGCATCGGCCTTGCGATGGTCGCGGCGGTCAAGGGCTACCGGCTCATTCTCGTGATGCCCGAATCGATGTCGATCGAACGTCGCCGCCTGATGCTCGCTTATGGCGCGACATTCGATCTTACGCCGCGCGAAAAGGGCATGAAAGGCGCCATCGAACGCGCGATAGAACTTGTGGAGGAAACGCCCGGCGGGTGGATGCCGCAGCAGTTTGAAAATGCTGCAAACATCGATGTGCATGTGCGGACCACTGCTGAAGAAATTCTCGACGACTTCGCCGATACGCCGCCGCATGCGATGATAACCGGCGTCGGCACTGGCGGCCACATCACCGGCTGCGCGCAACTGCTCAAGCAGCACTGGCCTGATCTCAAGGTCTACGCAGTCGAGCCCACGACATCGCCTGTCATCAGCGGTGGCAGCCCTGCCCCGCATCCCATTCAGGGGATTGGCGCGGGCTTCGTGCCGGCCAACCTCCACACCCAGCTGCTCGATGGCGTGATCCAGGTCGATCCCGCCGATGCCAAGACCATGGCCCGCCGCGCCGCGACCGAAGAAGGGATGCTGGTCGGCATCTCCTCGGGCGCAACGCTTGCTGCAATTGCGCAGAAACTGCCCGATCTGCCCAAAAATGCCCGCGTCATCGGGTTCAATTACGATACCGGCGAACGCTATCTTTCGGTGCCGGACTTTCTGCCCGAAGCCTGAGCCACCGGATCGTGGAGACTGAGCGGAACCTGACCGATGGCGATGGCATGCGCCGCTGGCTGCTTTTGCTCGTCGGGCTGATCACCATCGCGCTGATGCTGGCGGCGAGTTGGGGCTATCGCGGCCAGTACCCGTCCTATGTGGAGGCAGGCAGGGCAACCGCCGCAGCCGGGCCCGCCCCGCCTCCTGTCGAACCGATGATCTATCAGCAGGTCAGCGAGGATGTGGCGATCGCGAAGAATGCCGAAACTCCCTTCACCACCAGAGCCGTGCCGGCAGCCGCGCCGTTCCGCTTTGCCGGTGGCGGAACCGATCTCGCTCGCGCGATCGACTGCATGGCGTCGGCCATTTACTATGAGGCGGGTGCCGAAACGCTCGCCGGACAAAAGGCGGTAGCGCAAGTGATCCTCAACCGTGTTCGGCACCCGGCCTATCCCCGGACCGTCTGTGGCGTGGTGTTCCAGGGTGCCGAGCGCCGCACCGGATGCCAGTTCAGCTATACATGCGATGGCTCGATCATTCGTCGCAAACCCTCCGAAAGCTATTGGACCAACCTCCGTGCGATTGCCCGCCAGATGATTGGCGGCGAGGTTTACGCGCCGGTGGGCTGGGCGACGCATTATCACACCAACTGGGTGTTACCGGTCTGGAGCGCGCGGCTCGACAAGGTGCGGCAGGAAGGCACGCACCTCTTCTTCCGCTGGACCGGCTATTGGGGGACACCCGGCGCGTTTCGTGGCAGCGGTGGTGCGGGCGAACCTGCGCAATCGCGGATGGTCGCGCTGTCACCCTATCACCGGACGCCCGAAACGATGGCAGAGGCGCAGACTCTTGCCACGCTGATGGCATCGCTTGGCTCTGGCACAGCCACCGGCGATGCTGTGTTCGCCGATCCCGACGGCGGCCAGTTCATTCTCGCGATCGATCCCGGGGCGGATGCCAGCATGCTCGTGGGGCTTGCCGAACGCACCTGCGGCGATCGCGCCTATTGCAAGGTCATGGCGTGGTCGAAGAACGGCGCGATGCCGCTGCGCCTGCCTGTCGATGATGCTCAATTTGGTGCAATGGCGTTCAGTTACTTAAGAAACCGTGCGAACGAATTCGAAAAACCGCTTTGGAATTGCGCGGTGTTTCCACGTGAGGATAAGCGCCAGTGCATCCGGAAGCGCGTGGTGATCGAAGGCAAGGCTCAGGAACTCATCCCGATGGCCCCCGATCCTAGCCCCTCTCCGAGTGCGTCGGTCGTCGCAGCGGAAACGCTTGACCGGAACAGCTTGCGCCCTGTCGAGCCCGATGGTGGCAGGGATCTTGCGAAACCATCCCCTCCCGCCGCGAGGACAGCTGATCGTCGCATTCCCGGCAGAGGAGAATGAAGGCACCAATCGCTCGCAGCCGATGAATCTGTTCTATATATGTTTCACGTGGAACATGGCATCTTTCCTTGCATTCATCAGGACTAGATGAGAACCAGGAGGGGCGAATCTGACGCACACATGTTCGTCAACTTCGTCACTTCCAGACGCCTCGACGCTAATCGAAGGCCGAATCACGACCGCGCGGCGAGCGCCCGTTCGCGGGCTTCGCGGTGGCCAACGCGCTTTGGCGGATAGTTTTGCGGGCGCTGGCCAAATTCTTCGGGATCGTGGATCCAAGGTTCGGGCAGCGACGCAAGCTCGGGCACCCATTTGCGTATATAATCGCCCGCATCGAATTTCTCCGATTGCGACAGCGGGGCCATGATCCGGCTGAACAGCGGCGCATCGACGCCGCTGCCTGCCACCCACTGCCAATTCGCTCCGTTGGCAGCGTAATCGGCCTCGCACAGCGTGTCCCAGAACCAGCGTTCGCCACGCCGCCAATCGATCAGCAGATGCTTGATCATGAAAGAGGCTGCGATCATCCGTACGCGGTTGTGCATCCACCCTGTCACCCACAATTCGCGCATGCCCGCATCGACAATGGGGTAGCCCGTCTGCCCCTTTGTCCAGGCTTCGAAATCGGCATCGGCATCTGGCCCTTCGCGCCAGCGCAAGCCGTCGAGCGATGGCTTGCCGTTACGCTCGGCATAGTCGGGGAACTGATCGATCAGATTAGTCGCGTAATCGCGCCAGCCAATTTCGCGGAGGAACGGCTCCGCGCCCTCACCGGCTGCCTTCGAAGCGTGGTGCCAGATCGTCGCCGGGCCGATCTCGCCGAAATGCAGATGCGGCGACAATCGCGAAGTCGCCGGATGCGCGGGAAGGTTGCGCCCGACCTCATAGGTTTCGATCACCGGCAGGAAGGTCGCAAGACGCGCGGAGGCGCCCGCCTCGCCCGGGGCCCAGATATCGAATCCTGTCGCCCAGTTGGGACGGGTGGGCAGAAGATCCCAATCCTCGAGACGGTCCGAAGCGACTTCGGGCGTCGATATGTGCGTCGGCGCAGGAACAGGCCTGCGCGGCGGCATCTGGCGGAGAAGCGCGCGCCACCATGGCGTAAACACCCGAAACCGGGTGCCGCTACCCGTCTGCACGTCAGCAGGCGGCGCCAGCTGGTTTCCATCGTGCAGGGTCAATGTCGTGACGGCAGCCAGTTCGTCATCGGCGCTTCGCCACCAATGCTCGAACTGGCGATTGGCATGGACCGCATCGGCGCCGGTTTCGGCAATCAAGGCCATCATGACCGAAACCGACTCGCCGCGCCGCAAAATCAACCGACTGCCGATAGCGCGCAGATCGGCATCGAGGCTGCGCAGCGAATGGTGCAGCCACCACCGCGAAGCGCCACCCATCCGGCGATCCCCGGGGCGCACATTGTCGAAAATATAAACCGGAATTACGGCGCCTTGGGCACAGGCTGCGGCGAGCGCGGGATTGTCGGCAAGCCGCAGATCCTGCCGAAACCAGTGTATTACGGTCGTCATTAAAGTTCGAGCCTCACTGCAAATCGATCCGCCACACGCGGATCTGCAAAACGCTGATCACGCAGCGTCGCCACATCGCCATCGATTTCTACGATCGGCATTCGTGACCAGAACAGGAACGCCTTTGCGTCGGGGTTTTTGGCGATTGCATCGGCAAGCCGCGGGTCGCGCGGCGTGTGTGGCCTGACTTGCTCACCCAGCATCACACTGCCCGGTGCCACAAATGCACCGCTGCCATAATCGGATGCGTCGCGCCACACGAGATTACGCCGCCAGAAAGTAACCGGCACCGGATTTGCGACAACCAGCATCGGCGGATTGCCGCGCGCGGCTTCAACCGCGTCGTGGCCCATCGCCTCGGCACGTCCGGTAATCAGACCATTTGCAACGATATAAATGCCCACTGCTGCGAAGCTCGCGACGGCCGGACCGCGCCAGTTGGTCGACCCCTTCCGCTCGCGACGTTGCGAAAGCCAGACCCCAAGCGCGAGCGCCGTCCAGATCCAAACATCGATGATGAAGAGCGTATCGCCGGCAAACCACTGGGTTGAAAATGGCTCGAGGAAACGGATGCCATAGCTGTTCATCAAGTCGAGCACTGGGTGACTAAGCGTTCCGACATAGGCTAGGATCAGCAGCCATTTGCTGTCGACTGGCAGCCGCCCTTCGGGCCGCGTCCCGCGGCGAGTTTGCCAGCGATCGAACCAGAGCATCGCCTGCCAAAGCAGCAGCGGGAGGACGATCATCGCAATCGGCCCATGCGTGATCCCCCGCCGGATCGCCAGATGCTGGTACCCGCCGAGCAGAACGGCGACTGCATCGATGTCGGGGATGTTGGCACCGATGATCAGCGTCGCCATCGCCAGCCCGGACTTGCGCTTGAGCCCTAGCTGCCCAAGCACCGCACCCGCCAAACTATGCGTCAGATTGTCCATGCGTGCCTGCTGGCCTAACCGACGCTCACGATCAAGCTATTCGACCGTCCACGTCTGCCCGCGTTCGAGCAGTTTCTGCAAATCGGGCACCTTGCCTTCGGATTGCACGCGGTTCTGCTCGACCACCGCGCGGTCGAAGGTCGGGCGGGGGTGATCGAACAGCACGCCACACGCGATCGGATAGCCATCCTCGAGCGCCATATCGACAAGCATCATCGCGACGCCGCGGTTGGTGACATCATGGACGATCACGCCCGCCGCCTGCCAATCGCCATCGGCAACATCGACGACTTTCAGCTTCAGTGCATCGCGGTCGAGCGCCAGCCCCTTGGTCGCGCCGCCAAACAGCATCGGCAATCCATCGTCGAGCCAGATCTGGTTGGCCTGCGCCTTGGGCTTGGCCGTGAAATCGGCGAACACATCGTCGTTATAGACGATGCAGTTCTGGTAAATCTCGACGAACCCCGTGCCCTTGTGCCGATGCGCGGCCTTCAGCACCGCACCCAGGTTCTTGTGCGGATCGATCCCGCGACCCACTATCCGCGCGCCTGCCCCCAGCGCAATTGCACACGGAGTTACCGGCCGATCGACCGACCCGCCCGGCGTTGATGGCGTGCGGGTGCCGACGCGAGACGTTGGTGAATATTGCCCTTTTGTCAGCCCGTAAATCTCGTTGTTGAACAGCAAAACCTGGCAATCGAGGTTGCGGCGGATCAAATGCATCGTGTGGTTGCCACCGATCGATAATGCATCGCCATCGCCTGTCACGATCCAGACGTCGAGATCGGGGTTGGCGAGCTTCACCCCTGTCGCCACTGCAGGCGCGCGCCCGTGGATCGTGTGGAAGCCGTAAGTTTCCATGTAATAAGGGAACCGGCTCGAACAGCCAATGCCGCTGATGAACACCGTGTTTTCAGGCCGCACGCCGAGTTCGGGCATCATTCGCTGCACCGCTTTCAAGATCGCATAATCGCCACAACCGGGGCACCAGCGCACCTCCTGATCGGTTTCCCAATCCTTTGGGCTGGCCTTCAACGCGATAGGAGTCATGTCGTTCATGTCGAAGCCTTATGCGATTGCGGCGAGAGATGGTTGCGCTCACCCTTCAGATGCCCGTCGTCATAGCCAGCAACCGGATTGGGCAATTGGGTCTCATCGGCGGGCAACGTGCCTCCGACTTTACCGCCTGCCAGCGCTTCTTCGATAGCCGCCTCGATTTCTGCAATCCGGAACGGTTGTCCAGACACTTTGTTCAACGGCTTTGCATCGACAAGATATTGATCGCGCAGCACTGTTTTGAATTGGCCGGTGTTCATTTCGGGCACGATGACCTTATCGTATCGGCGTAGCAAATCGCCGAGATTGGCGGGCAGCGGCCAGATATGACGGACGTGGATGTGGCTGACGTCTTGCCCCTTGGCGCGCGCCTTGCGAACCGCCTGGTGAATCGGGCCGTAGGTCGATCCCCAGCCAACGATTACGAGCGTGCCGTGATCTTCGCCTGCCGAAATGTCCTGCGCGGGGATGTGCGCGGCGATGCCGTCGATCTTGGCCTTGCGCAGATCGGTCATCGCCTGATGGTTCGCCGGCGAATAGTTGAGGTGTCCGGTGTCGACCTCTTTTTCGATCCCGCCGATCCGGTGGAGCAGCCCCGGCGTGCCGGGCTTGACCCATGGCCGCGCGAGCTTGGCGTCGCGACTGTAGGGCAGGAACCCGCCTTCGGGCACATGATCGAGGAACGTCACCGGGAATTTCGGATAGGCTGAAAGATCGGGCACCTTCCAAGGCTCGGCCGCATTGGCGATGTAACCGTCGGTCAGCAGAATGACCGGGGTCATGAATTCGACAGCAAGCCGTACGCTTTCGATCGCGCAATCGAACACGTCCGAAGGGCTGCGCGCCGCGATCACCGGGATCGGCGTATCGCCGTTGCGGCCATAGACCGCCTGATAAAGATCGGATTGCTCGGTCTTGGTCGGCAGCCCGGTTGAAGGCCCACCGCGTTGCGAATTGATGATGACAAGCGGCAGTTCGGTCATCACCGCAAGCCCCATCGCCTCGGTCTTGAGCGCGATACCGGGGCCGGACGATGATGTAACGCCCAGCTTGCCCGCATAGGATGCGCCGATCGCCGACGCGATTGCTGCAATCTCATCCTCTGCCTGGAAGGTGGTGACCCCGAATTCCTTCATCCGTGACAGATTGTGGAGGATTTGCGAGGCGGGCGTAATCGGATAGCCACCGAAAAATATCTCGATCCCAGCCATCTGCGCGCCGGCGATCAGGCCATAAGATACGGCATCGGCCCCGGTGATCGTCCGATATACACCAGGATCGACATGCGATGGCGATACGGTCTGATGCGGGATCGGGACCATTCCCGGCTGACCGATTTCGGCGGTTTCGCCATAGGCATGGCCTGCATTCAGTGCGGCGATATTGGCTTCTGCCAGCCCGTCGTTCTTGGCAAATTTGGCGCGCAGCCACGCGACAATCGGCGCGCGATCGCGATCGAACATCCAGAGCGCGAGCCCCAGCGTCCACATATTCTTGCAGCGCAGCGCTTCCTTGTTGCCAAGGCCGTAAGGCTTGACCGCATCCAAAGTCTGCTGCGAAATGTTGAAATGGATCGCCTGCCATTTGTCGAGGCTGCCATCGTCGAGCGGGTTGGTTTCGTATCCGGCCTTGGCGAGGTTGCGTGGCCCGAACTCGCCCTCATCGACGATGATCAGCCCGCCAGGCTTCAGATCGCCGACGTTGGTCATCAGCGCGGCAGGGTTCATCGCGACCAGAACATCGGGCGCATCGCCTGCCGTTTCGATGTTGCCCGATCCGAAATTGATCTGAAACGCCGAAACGCCGAACGTGGTGCCTTGCGGCGCGCGAATCTCGGCGGGGAAATCGGGGAAAGTAGCAAAATCATTCCCGGCAAGCGCCGACGACAGCATAAACTGCCCGCCCGTCAGCTGCATGCCATCGCCCGAGTCGCCAGCAAAGCGGACGACAACAGATTCAGGATGATCGGGGTGATTTTCGTCTTCGGGTGCAATTACGCGTGCGGCCGTGGCCATATCTTACCGTCCTGCGACACT
>JANPIQ010000020.1:0-2320 GCA_031425075.1 Sphingomonadales bacterium | reverse complement strand
GCGCAGCCGTGGTCGGCACGCTGACCACGCTGTGGATCCAGGCCCACATCAAGGACCGGCTGGGGATCGAGGCGCTCGGGCTGTTTGTCGCGGCGAACACGATCGCGATGCAATATGCAGGCCTCGTTCTCACCGCGATGGCGGGCGACTACTTCCCGCGCCTTTCGGGCGTGATCAAGGACAAGGACGCCGCGCGCCGGCTGGTCAATCAGCAGACCGAAGTCGCGCTGCTGCTGGCGGGTCCGATCATTCTGGTGATGTTCGCGGCGGCTCCGCTGGTGATTTCGCTGCTCTATTCCGATGCCTTCACCCCTGCCGCCGACGTGCTGCGCTGGCAGACCGCCGGTACGCTGATCAAGGTCGTGACCTGGCCAATGGGCTTCATCCTTCTCGCTGGAGGTGCTGGACGGGTGTTCTTCGTGACCGAGGTATCGACCGTCCTGGTGATGGCGGTCGCAACGGCGATGGCGGTCGATCATTACGGCCTTGCGGGCGCCGGGATCGGCTATTTCGTGTCCTATGTCTTCTACCTCCCGATGATGTTCATTTTCGCCGCCCCGCGGATCGGCCTGCGCTGGAGCGCACCGGTGCTGCGGACGCTTGCGATCGTCATCGCGGGTCTTGCCGCCTTGCTGTGGCCGGTGCTCGCGCCTTCGACGCTGTCGCTGGTGTTCGGAGCTATCGTGGCAGGGGCTGCGACGCTCACCCTCGCCCTTCTTGCTGCACGCGCGCTCGACCTTGCGCGCCTTCTGCAACGTTTCCGTGGAGCCAAGTCGTGACTGACGCCCCCGCCGCCGCGCCGCTCGCGACCTTCGTGCTGTTTGCCTATAATCAGGAAAAATACGTCCGCGAGGCGGTCGAGGGGGCCTTTGCCCAGACTTACTCGCCGCTCGAGATCATCCTGTCGGACGATTGCTCACCCGACGGGACGTTCGCGATTCTGCAGGAGATGGCCGCGGCGTATCAGGGGCCCCACATGGTCCGCGCGGTCCAGACACCCCGCAATCTCGGCCTGATCCAGCACGTGCTGCTGCGCGGGCGCGAGGCACAGGGCGAGGTGGTCGTGGTCGCGGCCGGTGACGACATTTCCGTACCCGAACGCGTGGCAAAAATGGTCACGGCCTTCACGCCCGACGTAGGCGCGGCCTATTCGCTCAGCGATCTTGTGAGCGAAGATGGCACCCTCATCCGCGAGGCAGTCGAACGCGGTATTCGCCCCGACACCTTCGATGCCAGGATCGCCCGGGCCATGTGTCTGAAGGGCGACATCAGCCATGTTCGCGTGACGCAAGGGTCGACCGCTGCCTATCGTCAGCGGGTCTTCGATGTCCCCGTCGATGGCGGCCGCAAGCCCTATTCGGAAGAAATGCTGCTGTGCTTCTACAGCCACCTTCTGGGCCTCAGAACCGCACTGGTGAGCGAGAGCCTGATCGCCTATCGCGAAAGCCCCGGCGCCATGAGCAACACGCCCGCCGCCGAACGCAAGGCGAAAGCGGAGATGCCCGAACACCTCAGCCGGTTTGCCCGGCGCACGAACATGGAAATGTACCTCGATTTCCACAAGATCGCCTGCGAACGCGACAGCGACGCCCGCATCGATCGCGGGGCGATCGTGCGCAATTACCGCGAGGAGGAGATCAAGTTCTTCTGGATCGACATGTCTCTGGCGCAGAAGCTCGCGGCGACTGTCTCATCCGCGATTTCGGGCAATTGGCGGCTGGCGGCATGGTGCCTGAGCCGTGTGCTGGGCGTCTACGAACTGGCGCGGCGCAAGGCGACCGTCCAGCAGTGATGCGGGCGCTTTGAGCCGTCAGACCGTCCGGCTGGCGATCAGCGACTTCTTGAAGATCACCCCGAAGCGTTCGGCCGAATGGCGCGCATCGGGGAACAGCTTGCGCATCATGCCCTGCCCGATCATCCGGCAGTCGTCGATCCGGTAGGCCGCTCCTGCAAAGTCGGTCTTGCCCGCAACGCCGACCCGCATTTGCATCTGCACCCAGATCCTGACCGGGTCCGGCAGCCAGTGCAGAAAGGGGAAGGCGATGTGCGGGTCGACCGGGAACCAGAAATTGGGCGTCTGGACGTAATAGTCCTGAGCCACGCGCCGAAGCTCGGCCGCGAAATCCATCATCTTGGCATAGCTGCCGACGTGTTCGATCACCGAATTCGAATGGACCAGGTGGAACGACGCATCGGCATATTGCGGCATGTCGCAGGCATCGCCGACCACCTTTTCGTAAGCTAGATGCGCGCCCACGCTGTCGCTGTAATCGTCCAGCTCCTGCGAATAGTTCAGGATCGTGAGGTGGACGCGGCCCGC
>JANPIQ010000019.1:0-5197 GCA_031425075.1 Sphingomonadales bacterium | reverse complement strand
GGCGAAATGGCGGCAGAAACCGCGCTCGCGCACCTTCCCGGGTGGCACCGCGTGTTCGCGGATCGCACCGATCGCCTGCGGATCGACGTCATGGAGCGCAAATGAAGGCCCCGCCGCGATGCGCAATCGCGATTCCGGCGAGGAACGAATTCGATCTGATTACGCGTTGTCTTGATGCACTTGCCGCGCAGACCGTCGGACCCGATCGCTTCGTGACTGTCGTGCTCGCGAATAATTGCAGCGATGACACGGCTGACAAGGCGCGCAACTTTCGAGGCCTGCCGAGTCTGATTGTCGAGGAAGTTCGCTTTGCTCCCCACGCTGCGCATGCAGGGGCAGCACGTCGCGCCGTCGTCGATATAGCCGCCTCACTGAGCGATATCGTCCTGATGACAGACGCCGACTGTGTCGCCGATCCCGATTGGGTCGAGGCGATGCTCGATGCGTTTGCACGCGGTGCCGACGCTGTAGCAGGGGCCGTAAGTGGCGATTGGGAAGAACTGCGACATCAACCGCCAGAAGCGCTCGCCATTGGCAAGCACGAATGGCATTATCTTGCGCTGATGGCAGAAGCCGAAGCCGTCTTCGACCCGCGAGAACACGACCCGTGGCCACGCCATGCCCAACGCTGTGGCGCGAACCTTGGCAGCACGCGCGCGATGCTTGCGACAGTGGACGGGATACCATCGATTGCAACCGGCGAAGACCGTGCCTTTATCGCCACCGTCGAAGCAGCTGGCGGCAAGGTCAGGCACGACCCACGTCCGCATGTTACCGCTTCGGCGCGGACGGCAGGGCGGGCATCGGGCGGCATGGCTGAAGCGCTCGCAACGCGAATGTCGCCCGATTATTTATGCGGCGATGAGTTCGAGCCCGCCGACGATTTGGTTGCAAGGCTCAAACGTCGGCGGCTCGGGCGATCTCTTGCGCGCGTCGGCGAACCGATCGACCGGTCATTGCCGCCACGGCAACGGCTGAAACCTGCCGAGCTTCAACAAGAAATCGACCGGTTGCGCACGCTGATCGAGGCGGCACGGTGAACGTGGCAGCGCCCGTTTCGTCTGCATTGCTCGCCGAACTTACCGCCGGGGACGAAGCACTCGACCGGGGCACGCGTGGGCCCAAGACCGAGCTGGATTTGTTGCGCGCGACCGACCTGCTCGGTGCGCCATTCCTGCCCGTCGACGGTGGCAAAGGTTGGGGAACGACACCCGAAGGTGCATTGCCGATATTCGACGTCCTTTACGTGCTTGGCGGCGCGAGTTTGCCGGTCGCGCGCATCTATGAGGGGCACGTAAATGCCGTCCGTCTGGTTACCGATCACGGCACGCCAGATCAACGCTCGCACTTCGCCGATCGTGTGATGGGCGGCGCGATTGCAGGCGTCTGGGCTGCGGACAGCGAGCACGCGGTTACGATCAAAGACGTGGCGCTCCAAGGAGTCAAAGCGTTTGCGTCGGGTCTAGGCGATGTCGAGATTGCGATACTCACCGCTAAGACCGACGAGGGCCTACAGATGGTGCTTGCCGATGTCACCGACGCCGCACGGTTTGACCACCAAAGCTGGGACGTCACGGCGATGGTCGGCAGCCGCTCGGGCCGCTTCGATTGCGACGGACTGACGCTCACATCGACAATGCGCATTGGTGACCCAGATTCGATGTTCGAAGAGCCCGCGTTCCATGGCGGCATCTGGCGAATTCTCGCGTGCTACGCGGGCGCGATGGCCGCAATGGCGCGGCTGACGCATGCTATGGTGGATCGCCAGGGAAAAACCGACGACAGCCTGATCCGGCATCGCCTGGGTGAGATCGCCATGGAATCCCAAAGCGCGATAGCATTAGCGCGTTGTAGTTGCCTGGCTGCCGAATCTGGCCAGTCCTTCGTGTCCCCGATCGCGGACGTACTGTTTGCACGCGAGGCAATCGAGCAATCGGCCCTGAGGCAAATCGCAATGATCGAGCGCCTAGCTGGCACGTCGCTACACCAAACCGGATCGCAGCTGGGCCGAATCGCGCGTAACTTGGGTCTGTACCTTCGACAGGCACAGCTCGACGGCAAGCTTGCCTATGCAACGGCGATCTGGACGGCAGGGCAACGAGACACGGCTACGACCGTGAAGGTGTGGAATAACAGCTAACGCTAACATTGCAGTCGTTTAACCAGCCGCAACGAGTCCCCAATAGCTGCCGTTCGTTCACCGGTTGAAGACCACGGTTAGATATTGTCTATCAGTTATGTGAGCGCCGCTGATCACTTTTCTTTCTTTGTCGTTGTCCGGTTTTTATTTGCCGCTCGATCACCAGAAGGTGCTGCCAGGTACGCCCTTGAACGGACCCGCCACATCCGGCGTGATCCAGCCACCATAAAAGCCGCCGGGTTGCGGAACGACCTGAACGTCGTCGACCAGACACTGGTCGAACGGTGCGGCATAAAACGCGATATGTTCGCGCAACATCGCAAAGCTCCGTGTCGGGTCCGGATAGCTCCACCCGACGTCGCGGAAAACCGAACCGGTCACCGCGACGGTCCAATAAACAGCGCGCCCTTTCCACTCGCAAAACGAGGTTCGGTCCGTCGCGGTCAGCAGTGACATCGCAATGTCGGTCTGCGGGATGTAATATGTCGGGGGGTGGCTGGTTTCGAGCGTGCGGATGCTTGACGATGTCTCAGCAATGGCTGTGCCGCCGTGAACAATTCGAATGCGACGCGACGTCGGCTCGGCACGCGGCGGACGCGGATAGCGCCAGACGCTTTCCTGGCCGGGCGAAACGGGATCGGGGCTCACGGGCAACATCGTTTGTCCTTCACATCGGGGTGAGCAAAGCACATAGGAAGGACGTCTGCTAAATTCAGCGGCGTGTCGGGGAGACATCATGCATGCCACACCCGCGACGGGGACCGAGACTCTGTTCGACTTCTATCCGTCGGTTCTGGGCGGGACCTCCGCACCTGAGAGTGATGCTTATGCTGCCTTCTAAAATGACGCCAAAACGAAGGAAAAGGATTGCTAAGATCTTTGCGTGGGTTCTTGGTTTGGTCATCGTGGGGATCGCAGCCCTCTCATTTTGGCTCTACGCACCAGACAAGCCGCGCGCCGCGCTGGAGGCGACCTATCCCGGCGACTATCGGACGGTCGCCGAAGTTCGCCTGCGTCTCCGCGATACGGGACCGCGCGACGCACCGGCGTTGATCCTGCTTCACGGCTTCGGGGTCAGTCTGGACACCTGGGAGCCTTGGGCAAAAGCCTTGTCCGGAGAATATCGCGTGATCCGTTTCGACCTGCCGGGTTTCGGGCTTACAGGCGCCGACCCGACCGGCGATTATACCGACGCGCGAACCATGCGGATTATTATTGCGCTGATGGATCAGCTGCATGTCGAAAGGGCTGCTTTCATCGGTAACTCGCTGGGCGGTCGTATCGCCTGGAACTTCGCAGCTTCACATCCCGACCGCGTATCCGAACTGGTGTTGATCTCCCCGGACGGGTTCGCGGGCCCTGGTTTCGAATACGACAAGTCGCCCAAGGTTCCGTTGATGATGCAGGTGCTTCCCTATGTCGCCCCGCGTAACATGTTGCGGACAAGTCTGGCTGCCGGCTACGCCCACCCGGAGACCTTGAGCGAAGCAACCCTGACCCGCTATCGCGACATGCTGCTCGCGCCCGGGGTACGCGCTGCGATGCTGGCGCGCATGGGCCAGGTCGTCCTGCGCGACCCTGTGCCCACCCTTGCCCGTATCAAGGCACCGACACTTCTGCTCTGGGGTGAAAACGATGCGATGATCCCGATTAGCAACGCAGCCGACTATCTCCGCGCCATGCCGAACGCAAAGCTCGTGCGCTTGCCGAACCTCGGCCACCTGCCGTTCGAGGAAGACCCCGAGGGTGCTCTCGCCCCCGTCGAGCAATTTCTGTCAGGCGAACCGCGCTGACGAATTACTTGGTGTTGGCGATACCGATCATTTCCCTGCTCAGGTCCCAAAGGAGGCTCGCACGTCCAGCGTCGTTTGCCTTGGCGGACAGACGAGTCGGCGGCTACGCCTTAGTCGTGATAATTGGCGGAACGCTGGTTGGGCTATCGATACAATGGTGGCTTAGGGATGATCGGGCTTGTTTAGTCCATTTTTTCGACGACCGAGATAGGCTATGCTGGGCCGTGAGCCGACAGCCCGCTTTCGCAGACGGTGTGGTTGTTCACTCACCCTAATATTGGCGTCGAAATCCGCTATTTGTTCATCCTGCTCCAATGCGGCATTGGTGATGTTGATAAGAGCGATCTGCTTGGCGGAGGATTATCAGGATCGCTGAAAAGCGGAAAACAAGCGCGTTCGCGATAGCACTTTTGACCCAATCTGATTAGGGATTTAAGCGGGAGCGAGTGGTCGCGCTTTATCTACGATTGTGTGAACTGGTTTTTCTCATAGCTTCTAAAGTACCGATTCCGAAGTTGGCTTATCCCGCTGACGTAGGCCGTTTTCGTCAGCGATCTGCCGGTGGGCGGTTTCCGGCATCGTGATGAGGATCGGCAAAACGCAGCATGCGACGATTGCGATCATGGCACCGGGGACGGGTGCCCAACCAGTATGTTCGAGCAGAATCTGCGCCAGATAGGGCGTGAGCCCGCCGAATATCGCGGTCGCCATCGTCACGCCGAACGCGAGCCCTGTCAGTCGAGCCTCTCCCGGGAATTGCTCTGCCGTCGCCGATGCGGCCACCGCGCTAACGCCGCCTGCCAGCGTAGCGAGAACGATCGATGCGGCAATGGCACCGCCGCCCAAAACTCCTGCCATCAACGAAAACATTGTGACCGGCAGCGCAGCGCTGGCAACGGCTAGCCCGATCAGGATCGGCCTGCGGCCATATCGATCCGAAAGCATGCCGAAGACCGGCGTCACCGCGATCACGGCAACAGCGGCAATTGTTGCCAGCCATCGGGAACTGGCTTCAGTGCCGCCAGTGGAGGTCAGGAAAACCGGCACATAGGTGATGCCGACATAGTAAGTGATCGACCCCAGCGCCGAAATCGCAAAGCCGCGCGCGATGCTGCGGCGATGGTTGGCAAGGCTGTATGCAATCGGATTGGCAGGGACGCTGCCTGCTTCACGCTGGCGGAGGAAGTCGGGCGATTCATGCATGCTGGCGCGCATAAGCAACACCGCTCCAGCCAGCCCCGCCCCGACGAAAAACGGGATGCGC
>JANPIQ010000018.1:0-1754 GCA_031425075.1 Sphingomonadales bacterium | reverse complement strand
GTATCCACGCCAGATCGATCCCGCGCGCCAGCCCTTTCCCACCAAGGACGGGCACATCGTGATCGTGCCCTATACCGATGAAAAGATCGTCAAATTGCTCGCGATGATGGGCGATCCCGAAATGGTGACGCGGCCGCCATTCGATGATCGCACCGGGCGGTTCGCCAACATGACTTCGATCTATGCGCGGATCGGTGAACTGACGCCTGCAAAAACAACCGCGGAATGGCTTGAAGTTCTCAAGGCAGCAGACTTCCCGGCAATCGAAGCGCGCGCGCTGGCGGATGTGTTCGAGGAACCCTCGCTAAAGGCCACCGGCTTTTTCAAACACAAGGTGCATCCGACAGAGGGCGACTATATAGAAATGCAGCCCCCGGTGCGCTATTCAGCGATGGAAGATCGAGACATCGCCCCTGCCCCGACCCTCGGCCAGCATGGCGACGAAATCCGTCGTGAACTGGGGCTGTGACTCTCACGCCCCACAAACCCGCTCACCCCGAGCGAAGTCGAGGGGCAGCATCGAGCGCAGCCGAGATGCTCTGTTCGCACGAAACATGTTCTCGGCTACGCTCGAACCCGTGCCTCGACTTCGCTCGGCATGAGCGGATGGTGGGCGTTTGCGGTTTCGGGCTGTGACCCGTCGCTTCATCGATCTCTCGATCCCGATCACAAACGATGTGATCAGCGACCCGCCGGTCATGCGCCCGCAAGTCACTTACATGACGCATGAAAACACGTGGGAACAGATTGCGATGTTTTTCCCCGGGTTGACGCGCGAAGACCTGCCCGATGGCGAAGGCTGGGCAGTCGAGCAGCTGACGCTCAGCACGCACAACGGCACGCACATGGATGCGCCATGGCATTATCATTCGACGACTGACAGGGGTGCGACCCCTGCCCCGTCGATCGACGAGGCCTCGCTCGATCTGTTCTTCCGCCCCGGTGTGAAGCTCGATTTCTCGTGGAAGCCGCACGGATCACTGGTGACCGCCGACGAGATCGAGGTTGAACTGGCGCGGATCGGGCACGACCTCCAGCCGCTCGACATCGTGCTGATCCAGTCAGGCGCGGTCTACGGCACCGACAATTTCACCGATCAGGGCTGCGGCATGGGCGCAGAAGCGACGCTCTATCTCACCGAACGTGGCGTCCAGGTCGTCGGCACCGATGCGTGGAGCTGGGACGCACCGTTCAGCCACACTGCCAAACGCTGGGCCGAAACCCGCGACCCGTCGATCATCTGGGAAGGCCATAAAGCCGGCCGCATCCGCCCCTATTACCAGATCGAGAAACTGACCAACCTTGCCGCCATCCCGGCAACAGGCTTCACCTTCAGCTGCTTCCCGGTGAAGATCGAGCGCGCGAGCGCGGGGTGGATCAGGGCCGTGGCGATCCTGGAGGACTAATTCCGCGTCGCCAGCAGGAACAGCGTCCAGCCACTCAAGAGCGCAATCGAGAGGAAGGTCAGCACCACGCCGATCTGGCGGGGCACAGGTGCGGCACCCGGCGTATGGACGGCGAACATCCCGAAGATATGCGCAACTCGACCGGCAAGAAACACCGCACCTATCGCCATCAGCGCGAGATGATACGCGTTCGCCATTTCGAGCAGGCCGAGCAGCAGGATCACTATCGGCGCATGTTCGGCGAGGTTGCCGTGCGCGCGCGTCGCGGCGATCAGCGTTTGATCCCCACCATCGCCAAATGCGACCTTGAGACGCAATCGCGCACGGATCGTGGCAACGGCGGTAATC
>JANPIQ010000017.1:0-2944 GCA_031425075.1 Sphingomonadales bacterium | reverse complement strand
CGAAGGCGGCGATCTTGTGACAGCGGTCAAGGAGTTTCGCAAAATCCTCGAAAACCAGCCCGGGCAGACGCGCGTCCGCCTTGAGCTTGCCCGCGCATTGATGCTCCAGGGCAAAAAGGGTGCCGCCGATTATCATTTCCGGCTGGCGCAGGGTGCAGATGATTTGCCGCCCGAGATCGCAGCGACGATCAAGGCGTCGCGCCGCCTGCTTCATGATTCGCGTGAGTTTGCGTTCAACGTCGATGTCGGCTTTGCGCCCGACAGCAACATCACCAACGGCACCGCTGCTGAAACCATCGACATTGCGTTCGGGAATGACCGCATTCCGCTAACGCTCGACAGTCAGGCGCGCCAGAAATCGGGAATTGGCCAGACGATCGGCCTGTCTGCCACAGCGCGGCTCGCGCTTGGCGAAGAAACGCGGCTGCTGATCGAAAGCAACGGCAATCTTGTCAATTACAAGGGCAAGGCGAGCGACGATTTTTTCGGGCAGATCGCCGTTGGCCCCGAATTCAAACTGTCGGACGATACGCGGTTGTCGGTTCAGGCGATCGGCAATCAGCGCTTCTATGGTGGGAAGAACGCGCTTCGTGGCGGCGGATTGCGCAGCAGCCTGACGCATGTGTTCGGCGATGATACCCGCGCCGGGCTGACGATCGACGCGCGGCGCAATCAATCGGCGCTCAATGCTGGCAATTCTGGCTGGCAGATGGGCGCAACCGCAACGGCAGAGCGCGTGATCGGCAAATCGGCCATTGCTTCGGCCGCAGCATTTGCGCGCCGCGATTTGCTTAAGCTCGCTGCCTATTCGGGCAAGGAGTTCGGCGTCAACCTTGGCGTCGGTGCCGAACTGCCATTGGGGCTTGTCGGGGGAATATCGGGCGGGGTCAGCCGCGCAACATACGATGCACCGTTGCAATTGTTCGGCAACGCCGCGCGCAAAGACTGGCGCTTCAATGCCCGCGCGCAGATCGGCCTGCGCTCGATCCGGCTGTTGGGCTTTTCGCCCTCGATCACTTATAATTTTTCAAGGGTGCAATCGAACCTGACGCTTTACAAGAGCCAGCGGCACCGCGTGCAGTTCGCCGTGGCGCGCTATTTCTAATGCCCGCGTCACACAAGCGGTGAGGCGCAAGCCCTCTCTCGCCATCGTTTGCTAACAAGCCGATAACCAAACACGACGACGAACAATTCTGACCTTCCCGTGCATGGTTCCGGGCAGGAGATTTGCAATGTTCAAGCGACTGGCACGGCAATTGGCCTTTGCAGCCAAAATCGGAATGACAATCTGCGCCGCTACGCCTGCTTATGCAGAAACGGCTGCTTATGACGTCCAGACCCGCGCCTACGTCCCCATCGAATGCGACGCCGATATCGACGGCTCGGTGAGTGCATTGAGCAACGGAAGTTTCCTGATCGGCAATATTAGGCAATTCTGCAACGCGCCGTTCCAGATGAGCGTGACGCACCCCGCACTGGCCGATACCGCACAGCTGCAATTCAAGAACGTTCGGGTGCCAATGGGCATGAGATCCACGTTGATCCAGGCCTCGAGCGCGGCAGCCAATGGAAGTGCGCCGCTTATCATCCACGGGGTTGCAAGGGCCGATGCGGATTTGCTTTCTGCGTTGCTGATCCTGTCGGTCACGCCGCTGGGGGTGTGATCGTGGTCAGCGCGCGCTGATCCGGAACGTCACCGTGTCGCGATAGGTGCCGGCCACCGCACGGTCGATATTCCCCACTTCGATCTGCATCTGCTGGGTGTTCCCGCGCACGCTATCGGCCAGCCGGAGTTTGACCTGATCGATCTGCTGGAGATTAACCTGGCCTCCGCCAATGGCCAGATCATAGCGGATATCGCCGCCGCCACCGTCACGCACCAGCCGCCCGCGATTCTGGCTGGTGACTGTCACATCGACATCGGCATTGGCGCGCAGTTGAAGCCCGATTGATCGCTTCAAGCCGGTACTGAGTTCGCCCAGAGCGAGCGTTGCGCTACTGTCGGCACCGCCATCAAGCCCAACAAAATTCGCCTGCACCGAAGGAACCACATTGGCAGCGACCGTCAGCGCTGACGTCACCGCACGTTGTGGCGCTCGATCGTCGCGATACAGCACGTCGATCTGTGCGTCATAGCGTCCGGACACCCCGCGCTGGGCCCCCTCGACAACCAGCTGCGGGCGAAGTTCGATCGCGCCACCCGCTGCAACCATCACACGAAGCCCGGCATTTTGGGGCGTCAGCGGATCGAAGATGGTTCTCGACACACTGTCTTCTGCGGCAATCTGGAACGCCATGGTCTCATTCTGCGGACCCCGCAGCCGGTCATTGTTCCTGCGCGCGTCGAAACCGATCGTGCCGGTGCACGCACTGGTTCCCGAATTTGTGGCCCGGATCGCAATCGGCGCCACAAAGGTTCCGCCTGCTAGGGCATCATAATTGGCAATTGCGGCGGTGCTGCCGCTCGACAAAGTAAGAGCGCACTCCGCCAAAGCAGGGCTCGCCCCTGCAACCGCGAATGCTGCGACTACGCTTGCGAAATGGAAGGGCTTTGTCATGGGCTCGGTATCCTCAACGCACCCAGATCGATCAGACTGTTCTGACCATCCTTGATGTCAATATCTACCGTCAACAACGGCGTGCTGAACAGCGTCAAACGATAGCGTCCGGGCTTGACGCCTGACGCGGCCAACCGTCCGTTACGGTTGGTAAAAGCCTGCACCGGCGGCGTATCGGGCGTATCGAGCGACCGCAATTCGCCGCCGATCAATATCGCCGGGCCGCCTGTTGCCGCATAAGTCACCTGCCCGATAACGGTGTAAGACGCGCCTGACCCGACCGTCAGACGATACCCGCCATTTAGCGGCGATTTTATCGTGAATTGCCCCGTGCCAAGATCATAACCCGGATCGAGATCTACGACATCGATCAGAAGTGCAGTGCG
>JANPIQ010000016.1:0-4485 GCA_031425075.1 Sphingomonadales bacterium | reverse complement strand
TTTGCGTCAATCGCATCTTGGCTTGCCACACGTGAATAACAAGTTTCAGCCTCGGACGCAGTGCCGCGTCGTTCAGGGATGCGCTCAACCTTAAGCGCCACGACGCGACCCTTCGCCATCGTCGTGATGACCTGTCCGATCCTCACAAGGCAAGCCGTGTTTGCCGGACGCCGTCGATCGATGCGGATAGCGCCACTTTCGACCATCCGCTGGGCAATGCTGCGAGTTTTTGCAACACGGGCATACACAAGAAACTTGTCGATGCGAATGGCCTCCGCGGTCAAGAGCGATGCTTTCGTATAATACTACTGTCGGCCGGTGTGTTCCTGGCGCGGCGTTGCAATCCGTTCCATTTCCACCGCCCTTCAACTGGCTGGCCAGCGGGAACAAACCCCATCGCGCGGAGCATTGCGACATAGGTTCGCTCGCCGATCCCGATCGACGTCGCAAGCGCGCGATCGGGCACAAAACGGGGCATATCGATCCGCTGGCGATGTAATGCCAAAGCAATTCGCTCGGTCAGATCGCCACGCAAAAACTGGTCTCCAAGCGGAACAAACCCCGCATCGATGATCGCTGCGCGTAACTTTGCCTCAGGTTGATCGATCAAAGTTAGGCCGGGCATAGGCAATGGCGGCATGGCCTTCTCACGATATCCCGCCAGCAGCGCCAGCCGTAGCCGCACCGCCGCAGGTTTAAGTAATGCTGCATGAAACACGCTGATCGACCCGATTACGATTCCCATTTGACGCAGAAAGCGGCGCTCATCGGGTGTGAGCAAGGCTACGGCGTCGTCGATCGATGAGCGGAGCGACGTGCCGCCATCATCGGCGAGACGAGCAAGCAACGCCCTGACATTGCCTTGAACCGAAACGTCGAATGCGGCCTGATGATGGCCACAAGCGGCGCCAAGCGCGTCCCGACAAGGTGCGCGATCGACTGGGTTAGCTGTGCCGCCAGCCTGTCTCTGATCTTAGGGTCTAGTGGTGCAAGCTCGGGTACCAGCTTTACTGCAGGAGCAACAAGATGGCGGCCGCGCACCAGCTGCGCGATGGGTGTATTGTCCACCGAAATTGCGGGAGCCTCACCAGCCTGCGTCTCGATCGTGAAGGCACTGGGTGGCAATTCTGCCCAATGCGATGCGCGGGCCTCAAGCTGCGCGGTCCACGCACGTTCGGCCACGACGATGAGTGCGCGCTGACCCGTTGTCGCGCCGATGCGATTGGGCCGGAAGGTCAGCCCTTCGATAGCGCCAACGACTTCGCCCGAAACTGTCACGCACCCATCGTCGGCGAAACGGACATCGGATAATGTGGCTTCGATCCGGCCTGCACCGCGGCGGAGCGCACGTTTTTCGACAAAGCGTTCGACCAGTCGTTTGTGCAGCGTGTCGGACAGACGATCTTCGATGTCCTTGGTGCGCTCGATCCAGCGCCAACGGTCCTCGATCCAGTCCGCACGGTGCGCGGCATAAGCCCAGGTGCGGATGCCTGCTAGCCGCGATGTCAACTGGCCGATATCGCCCGATACAGCTTCGAGCCGCGACGTTTCTGACTCGAGTACAGCGCTTGGCACCCGTCCCGATCCGCTGCCGATATGGTTGAAAATTCTGGCCACCAACTGGGCGTGGTGTTCTGGCCCACTGCTGCGAAAATCGGGAAGGCTGCACGCTTCCCACAACCGCAGAGTTCGCGCGGGAGACCAGTTTGATTGCGCTCCGATCGGACCTGCAATGATCGCCTTGAGGACTTTCAGATCGTCTGAGGGCGGGGCCAGCCGGAGTTCGCTGCGTGTCGGAATTTCGACGAGCGAATGTGCCAGATCGTCGGGCGTGGAAAAATCCATTGCCCGATTGCGCCAGTACAGCCAGTCACGCGAGACGAACCGATGGTCTTCGATCCGCTCGATTTCCTCAGGAAGAAACACGTTGCGTTCGCCAGGGAGCGCCAGCGCACCGAAGCTGCCGTCGCGCTGATGTCTTCCTGCACGGCCAGCAATCTGTGCCATTTCATCGACGCGCAGCCTTCGGGTGCGGCGTCCATCGAATTTCGTCAGGCTTGCAAACACAACATGATCGATATCCATGTTCAGACCCATGCCGATCGCGTCGGTAGCGACGATAAAGTCGACCTCGCCGGACTGATACATGGCGACCTGCGCGTTGCGCGTCCCGGGCGAAAGGCTTCCCATGACGATCGCGGCACCGCCACCTGCGCGGCGCAATTGCTCGGCGATTTCGTATACATCGTCGGCAGAAAAAGCGATTATTGCCGTCCGAGGTTTGAGGCGTGAAAGCTTGAGCGGCGGGGCATAGCTCAGTTTTGAGAACCGCGGCCGGGTTGATATGTCGCATCCCGGGACCAGCGAACGGATGCAGCGTGACACGGTCTGCGATCCCAGCAGCATTGTCTCTTCGCGACCGCGAAGATTGAGAATCCGATCTGTAAAGACGTGGCCGCGATCAGGATCGGTTGCAATCTGGACCTCGTCGATTGCCGCAAACGCGGTGTCGGTTCCCGTCGGGGTCGATTCGGTGGTGCACAGCAGGTAGCGCGCCTGTGGCGGGACGATGCGCTGTTCGCCCGTGATGAGGCCGACCGAGTCAACGCCCTTGATCCGGACCACACGATCATAGGCTTCGCGCGCCAGCAGCCGAAGCGGAAAGGCCATTATGCCCGAAGAATGCGCGCACATCCGCTCGATCGCGAGGTGGGTTTTGCCGGTGTTGGTCGGGCCAAGAACGGCCTTGACGGTTGTGGACATGGTTTTAAATGTCAGACCAACAGCGACAATTTCAAGCGGCAATATGATCAGTGGCGAATTCGCGGCAAAAGGCGGCTTCGTAATTTGACATTAACCTTAAGCCGTCAGATGACGTTTGTCATAGGGACCGAACACAAAAGGGCGGGTCGCGGCCTTGTATCAGCAACGTGAATTTGGCTTTGGTGGAAGCGGCGGCGTCGCAGCGCTCTCGCGTGTCGACATTCTTGGCGATCCGCCCGCCACGACGTCGGAGCAAAAGGCGGGTCGCAAGGCGGTATCGATCGATCTCGTTCCCGACCTTGGGATTGATATTGGTTCGGTCACATGGTGGAGGGGTGCTACCAGCTGCTTGGTCTTGTGTGGCGCGGCGATCGCACTCTTCCCTGATGCGCCTCGCATTGGCAGCAGTGAAACGACGACATTGAACACGGTATTTTGGGAAGAACGGCGCGTACTTTCGATCGCGCCACTCGCCATTGGCGGAGACAGCGGAAAGCGGATGGCCGCCAGCGATGCAGTCGTCGCGATTAATGGCACGCCCGAACGTCCGACACTCGACCTTGTTGCCACGATGGGGCAGGGCGATGGCTTTGCCCGAGTATTCGAACGGGCAGGTGTCGGCCGCAACGATGCCCAAAGCGTTGCACGACTGGTTTCGCAAGTTGTGCCCATATCATCGATAGCTCCGGGAACGGCGTTCAAGATGACGCTCGGGCGCCGCGCGAATATAAGGCAGGCCCGTCCGCTCGATCGGATGGCTTTTCGGGCCCGGTTCGACATGAATGTCGAGATTGTCCGCAGTCCCTCTGGTCTTAATCTCAAACGATTGCCGATCGCGGTCGATGACGCTCCGGTGCGAATTCAGGGCAGGGTGGGCGGCAGCCTCTACCGCTCAGCCCGGTCAGCAGGCGTGCCATCGTCGATTGCACAAGAATACATCCGTGTGATTGCCAGTAAGATTTCGCTTGGCAACGATATGGGTGCCAATTCGCGGTTCGATCTGATCGTTGAACATCAGCGCGCTGAAACTGGTGAAGTCCGACACGGAAAGCTGCTGTTCGCCGCGATCGACAATGGTGGCCACAAAACCCAGTTGCTTCCATGGACGATTAACGGGCGAAACGAATGGCTTGATCCCAAGGGTCTCGTGCAAAGGCGACGCAGTTCTGGCGCGCCTGTCGCAAATGCCCGTCAGACTTCGGGCTTTGGAATGCGTTTTCATCCCCTGCTGCGGTACAACCGGATGCATCAAGGCGTAGATTACGCGGCTGCATATGGTGCTCCCATCTATGCGGTCGCCGATGGTGTCGTGCAGCATTCCGGCTGGCACGGCGGCCATGGCAAGATGGTGAAAATTGCGCATGGTGATGGCATTGGAACCGGATACGCTCATATGAGCCGGATCGCGGTCACGTCGGGCGCACGCGTCCGGCAAGGCGAGGTGATCGGGCATGTCGGATCGACCGGAATTTCAACCGGCCCCCATCTGCACTTCGAGGCATATCGCAACGGCGTCGCTGTCAATCCCCGCCGTTTTGCTTTTGTGGCTCCGGCAGCCCTGAGCGGTCAGCAACTTGCATCGTTCAAGGCGCGTCTTAACTGGTTGACCAGTCTTCCGGTCGGCGGTCGCAACGTTGGCGGTTGACCAAAACATTGCAATGCGCGAGAGCAGCGTACACCGAGGGCCGGCTTAGCTCAGTTGGTAGAGCACCTGATTTGTAA
>JANPIQ010000015.1:0-17586 GCA_031425075.1 Sphingomonadales bacterium | reverse complement strand
CCGAGTAGAGTTTGGCCGGATCGCCCGGCGGTGCACTACGGTCCTTGTTCCAGGTCCACGCAGCATCGACAAAGCCATAGCCTTGCACCGCGAGATCGCGGATCGAGCGCGGGACGAGCGATCCATAGCGCACTTCGCTCGATAATCCGACGCCTGAATCACCGGTCAATACGCCAGGATCATAGCCCCGACCGACAGTGAAGTTACCCGCCGAAAATTCTTCATAACTGAATAATGGTTTTGGCGAGTACTGAACCCGCGGCGAAAGACTGAACGCAATCAGCGGAACCGGGCGAAACTCGGCATAGCCCGAAAGTCGCCCGACAAACGCGGTCGGATCGCCTTCTGCCCTGGTTGGCGGGATGGCGCCTGCAACGCAGCGGATGTTGTTCGGCCCGCAGCCTTTGCTTGCGTTCAGCACGCCGATACCGTGGCGCAGTTCTAATGCCCCGCCAAAGCGCCAGCGCGGTTCGGATGCCGAATAGCCGTTCAGGCTGGCGATACTGTTCGGATCGATCGTGTCGCCGCTCACACGCGCAAAGAGCACCCGGAGCCTGTCGCTTGAAACCGCCAGGCTGTCGAGCCGCGCACGCTGGTTGATCAGGTCGAAACCTCCGAAAAGCGTCACATTGTCCGACTGGCTGCGCAAAACCGGGTAGCGAGCTTCGATTGAGCCAACGAGCGTCCGCGACCGGATATTGGTTCCCATGGCGAGCGTGGGGCGTGTCCAGGCATAGGTAAAATCGCCCGCAATCACGAGGCCTTCGCGGCCAACACGAAATTCCTGCCCCGCCAGCACCACCTGCTGCTCGCTCGTTTGCGCAGTCGAATAAACGCCGATCGAAGTCCGGTCCCCGATCCCGAGCAAGCCATTGTAACGCGCCTGCAAAAGGCCGCCGAACCGCCCCACGCCCTTCGAGCCGTAATTCTGAAAGTTCGAATCGACTTCGAGCGGAGTGTAGGCGACAAGGACTTCGCCAATCACCTCGCCGCGCCCCGATCCGGCAGGCCGCAGCGTCAGGCGAACGTCATAGCCCGGAATGTCGCGCGCGAGAAGCAGATACCGCTCGGCGTCAAGAATGTTGAAAACCGGTTGTTCCTTGATCGCGCTTAGATACCCCGCAATCAATTTCTCGCTCCGCCCCGCATTGCCGCGAACCTGAAAATCGACAAGGCGGGCAAGCAGAACATCGAATTTGATGAACCCGTTTTCGATCCGCTGCGGCGGCACCTGTACAGCGGCAAGATATCCGGCGCGGCGCAGCAGCGTTGCCGCACTGTCGCGGATTTCGCAAACCTTGGCGATCGGAATTTCCTGGCCGACGAGCGGGGACCAGCTGGGCTTGAGCAGATCAGGCGAAATGCCTTGCAAATCGCCGAATTCCACCGTTCGCAGCGTCACCTTCAAAGACGCAAATTCAGCCGCAGCAAGCGGGCAGGGGGCGCGCTCGACATCACCTTCAACCGTTACGCGCTGGCCGACAGGCGGCGGAACTGCCGGGGGCTGTTCACGCGTCACTTCTTCGCGAGTCAAGCCTGGAACCGTTTCAGCGACCGCCTGGCCCGATGCCGGCGCGGCAAACCCACCCAGCGCCAGACCGAAAAGTCCTGAAGCCCGCGCCAAAGCAATTGCCATCCCAAACGCCTCCTGCTCTTGCCGCATGCAAAACATACGGCAACATCTGCAATTTCAGCGGACCAGAGGGCGGCGGG
Source organism: Sphingomonadales bacterium (assembly GCA_031425075.1). GTDB lineage: Bacteria > Pseudomonadota > Alphaproteobacteria > Sphingomonadales > Sphingomonadaceae > Aquisediminimonas. The sequence goes on along the minus strand of JANPIQ010000015.1, from coordinate 15,873 downwards.
CGCGGCTTATCGTTGCCATCATCCCAGCCAGGGTGCGGCTACCACCGCAGCGAGGGCAAAACAAGCGATATGCCCTTGAAACGCGAGGTTAACCTGCGCTGGCGTCGTCTCCCCCCGGAACTGCAACCATTTCGATGAGGGTGTCCAGCTGGCCTTCGCAGCCCGCCTTGATGAATGCCGCTGCGGTATTCTCAAGCCCTTGAGGATTGGGACCCATAGCTGCGAATTTCAGCGTAGCAGGTATCGACGATCCGCCCCCTGCAACGGTGAACTCTTGCCCGTCGGAAAGTGGAAACTGATCCGATGGCCAAAGCCTGATCGATTGCCCTGCGCGAAAATCAATCGTTACCGACTTCGCGTCTGATTTGCGCATCACGGTTACCGCGACCGGTTCATCGCGCGATGGCATCCAGAGCGACACGCCCTCGGATCCTGCGTAGCACACCGTGCCGGTTTTGCTGCCATCGACCAGCCAGATGTTCGTTGGCCGTCTTACAGGAGCCGCCGTTACGCCGCGCACGGCACCTGTACGGACTTGGCGCGCACCTGTGTTCTTGAGGATCGTCCCGATCGACGTGCTCGTCGTCGTGCTGGCGGTTGTCGAAAATACACCGGGGCCGCGGAACACCCGGGTCCCCCTGCCGTCGAGGATTGTCACGACATCGCCGGGTTTCAGTGAAACTTTGCTGGCGTCGGGGATCGACTTTCCGGGCGGATAAGCGCGCGAAGATGGCCCGGAAGATTTGACCACAATGGTTTCAGCCGCCGCTGCAGTTCCAGCGCACAAAGCAAGCGCAGCCGCGCTGCTAAGCATTTTCTTGCTAGTCCAGGACAAAATAGCCTCCTTTTTCTTGGTGGCCCAAACGATAAACGAAACTGGCCAGTGCCTTATCACCGGGAGCCTTATCCGACTCCTCCGCAAGTGATGTGATGGCGGACACATCGCCTCTGATTGCGCGATTTGCAAGCGCAACAAAGGCTTGGCGATCTTCGCTAAGCATGTTTGGGACGGGTTCGAAAATCTCGACAGGTGTCGATCTGCCGCGCAAAACGACACGCCCGAGCGGCCGGTACCAGTTCAGGTCAGCCCGTTCGACAGCTTCGCGGCTCACAAGAACACTCGAATGGGTCTGCTTGTTCGCCGCCTCAAGCCGGGCAGCAGTGTTCATGCTGTCGCCTAAAGCGGTATACTGAATGCGACCTTCGCCGCCGAAATTGCCGACGATGGCGTCTCCGAAGTGCAGCCCAACTCTGGTCTTGCCGATCGCAGGAACGCCATCTGGCACCGATCGGCGAAAATTCTCGCCTGCCTCATGCATCGCAACCGCCGCGCGCGCTGCCCGTTCGCCATCATCAGGCCTGCTGATCGGCGCGCCCCAAAACGCAACGACGGCATCGCCCACGAATTTATCGATCGTACCACCATGCTTAAGCACGACGTCGCTGAGCATATCGAGATAGCGGTTTAGCAGCGTCGCGACCATTTCAGGCTCGATGGCGTGGCTCAATTTTGTGAAGCCCTCAAGATCAGTGAATACGACAAAGATTTCACGCTTTTCGCCCTGAAGCGCAAGGCTTTCGGGATTGCGAAGAATCTCTGCGGCGATATCTCGCGGCAGATATCGACCGAGCGCATTTTGTGCGTAGCGCCGCTGTTCCGATCCGATCGCACGCGCGGCGGTCCCTGCCGCGGCAAACGTCAGCACCCAGCCTGCAAGCCAGCCAAATGCAGAAAGCTGCTGCGTATCGATGGCCCGCGACTGCGCGACGAACGGAATAAGCGTTATCGCACCAAATTGGGCAATGATGGCCAACCCCAGAAAAAGCGGACGTGTGTTCGAAGCCGCCGTGGTCGTGGCCGCCGCGACCACTGCGCATGCCGCAATCCAGTGAACCCAGCCCGGGATCTGCAAAGGAAGAATGTTGTCGAGCTGTTGCGCCACCATATGAGCAAAAACCTCGACGCCCCATGTCGGCTTGCCCGTAAGCTTGTTCAGCGGGGTTTCGAACAGATCGATATCCTGGATATGCCCGCCAACAAGGACGTATTTTCCAGAGATCTGCTGGCGAAACAATTCGGCGGCATCGGGATTTGCAAAGATCGCATCTTCGGCAAAAGTGTCGATGGGAATCGTAGCGAATACGGGACGTTCAACGTAGCGCGGTACGCGATATACAACGCTGCCCTGATAGGTGTCGAAGCCGCTTGCGCGTTGCGCCGTCATCGCGGTGGCCATCCGCTTGGGCTCATTGGGTCTGACTTCGGGCCAGCTTCGCAACACGTTGTCATCGTCGGCTTCGATCACGATGCTGGTTTTGCGGACGTTGCCGGGGACAATCATGCTGTGGAGTTTGTCGAGAAACTCCTGTTGCCACGGCTTTATTTTGTCTTCGGCGGTGACGGCAGAGGCATAGGCAAGGTGGGTTGGCGTTTTCATCGCTTGGAATGCTGCAATAAGCTCGGCATCTTCGGGCTGCGGCTGATCGATCAAAATATCGATTCCGATCGATCTTGCGCCAAATCCATCGAGCCGCCTGAGCGCTTTGGCAAGAACAGTCCGGTCAAGCGGAGATCGCTTGCCCGTGGCCGCCAAGGTTTCATCGGTGTAGACAACCATTACGATACGATCGTCCTGATCGACTTTCTGTGCTGTCATCACATGGCGCCAGTCATAAAGCGCACGTTCGGCGTCGATCGCCAGAGGCAGGTTCCAGCTAAAGCGAGCCAGCAACACTGCCATGACGATGAACAGGATGGTCAACAACAGTCGACCGACGCCGAGCTGCCGTGCGACGGTTATGGCGTCGTCGACGCGGTGGCGCACCCAATCTGAAGCCGCCATAGCCAGCTACTGAGACGCCACCTGTGGAGACCGCGATGGCAACAGCGCCCGACCTCCATCGCCGACAATCGCGAAACCCGACCAGTAAAACGGATGCGATGTTTGTGGATCGTCCATCAAAGCCAGCTGTGCAGACGCCAGCGCATCGGCAATCGTCTTGTCTCGGCCCGTTGAAAACATGCCAGTGATCAAACGCTTGGTTGCATCGAAATCGTCAGGCGCAGGCCAGTGGCTGGCGACGATCGAACGCCCGCCAGCGCCGATAAACGCGCGGACTAGCCCATCGAGCGCACTGCCGCCGCCGGTCGTCACGCCCGCTTCGCGCGTCGCTGCAACCGAAGCCTTTCCAGCGGTATCGCATGCTGACAGCAGCACCAGATCGGCATTCAGACGCAGATCGAAAATTTCCCTGAATGTCAGCAAGCCATCCGATCCCTTATCGCCGAAAGACGTCAGCAGCGCAGGCCGTGCGGGGCATTCGGGGCGCGGTGCGGTCACAAGACCGTGCGTTGCGAAATGGACGATACGATAATCTGCAAGGTCCGATCGCGCGACGATAGCGGTGTCAGAAAAGGCCGCATCGGTGATCAGTTCGGAAGTCGATGCCCCAATGATCGCGCTGACTTCCTTGAGTTCGGTTGCCGAAATCGGCTTGTTCCATTCGGCATCGGGCCAGCGGCATTCGGGCGCATCACCTGCGAGCATCCTGCGCGTAGACGCGGCTGTCACCGGGCCTGAAAGTGGTGCATTCTGGCCAAAGCCTATATAATCGCGAGAGGCGCTGGATGGCGGGGTTGCGCGCGCATCGCGGAACCCACGGACTGATAGAGCCGTGCTGATACCGCGACCGCGGCCAAGCCAGTCTATGCCGCGAAAATCGAACGCATCAGCGTTTGGAACCGATGTCCGCTTAACATAGGCGTCGACGCCTGCCTGACTTGTCACGAGCAGGTTGACCGGCAATCGCAGCAATGCGCCATCGGGCTCGAAGACGATGTGGCGCGCCTTGGCCAGACGTGCCGAAACAGGCCCCATCAACGCTGTATACAGGCGGTGCGACAATTTAACATCGAACGCATAGGTGTTGACCTGCCCGTTTTCTTCCTTGGCAATGGTATCACGAAGTCCATCGACTGCCCTATCAAGCGCCTCGGTGCTGATCGGCACACGAAAGCCTGTGGCGCCTTCACTATCGACATACAGGGCGTAGAGCGCACGCCCGACCACGCTGATCTTGTAATAGGCTTCACCTGAATTGAGCGCGGCCTTGACCTCGTTCAGCGTCACCGCCGCATTCGATACCGCCTGAAACTGCGGATAGCTGCCTAGCAGCGCCTGCGTCGCCGATTGATCGCGCTCGAGCGTGGCAATATCGGCCCTGATCACTGCCGCTGCCGCTTCGATGTCCGCCGTTTGGTTCGGGCTGGCCGTCAGCGTCGCAAGATCGATCCGGCTGCGTTCGATATCGCGCTCAAGCGTCCGCGCCTGGCGGAACAGGCGGGCCGCATCGCCATTGCCCTCGCTCAGTTCGCGCGCAAGGATGGCCTGGGTGTCGGCAACACCTGGCCGGATCAGGGTCTGGCTGGCAAGAAACATGTCTTCGACCAGCGCGGGATTGGCTGGCAGTTGCTGTGTCAGCAACGCGAAATAGGGTGCGAGCAGATTGCCAAGCCCAGTAATCGATGCGCGATTTGTGGTCGCCGCGCGAACCACCTCGCGATATTCGACCATCGCTTCGGGAGTTTTGTTGTTCCGCGCAAGGAACGCGGCCAACCGCGCGCGGGCACCATTAACGGCATTGGTCTGCGGATAACGCGTTTCGACGAGCGCCAGCGCTTCCCGCATCCGCGATTCCGCACCTGCAAGATCGCCCGATGCCTCGAGCGCCAGTCCGGTTTCGGTCAAAATCTGCCCGCGGAGCCGGATCACCGATACCACGCGCCCATCACGCACTTCCAGAACATCGGCCAGCGCCTGTTCCAGAAGCGCCCGTCCTTCGCTGGGCTTGCCCGTAAGTCGCAGTAACGTGCCGCGCAGTTGCTGTGCCTGCGCGTCGAGAAACTTGGCGCGTTCGTCAGGCGTCAGTGAACTCGACTCGGTCGCGCCGAGCCGCTGCCCCACAGGAAGTCCGGAATTAATTTCGGCAGCAACCTGTGCACCGATTTCGATTGCACTCGAAGGCAGCATTTCCTTGGGCGCGAGCGCGGTCACGCGCGTATCGAGCATCGCGAGCGCGTCGGTGTAACGCTGTTGGTTCAGGAGATGCAGCGTTTCGAAATTGCGCCGCAGCCGCGTCTGCACCCGATCGCCGGTTGGCACCTCACGCGCTTGAGCAAACAGCTTGTCGGCTTCGGCAAACTCACCCAGATTCGATTTCTGAAGCGCGCGATTGATGACGTATTCGGTCGCGCGATCAGGAGTGGTCGATCCCGAATCGTCGCGCTGCTGGAGCGTGTCGAAAAACTCGGCAGCCTCAGCATAATTTCCGCTATTGTTGCGGCGATACCCTTCGGCGAGCGCCTGATCGGGATCGAGCGTGCCTGCCTGCACACGCGCAAACGCCACAGGATCATCGACCGACGTCACGGCAACAGTTATCTGGCCGGGCAAGAACCGGTCGGCGATCACCGTCCGCAACCCAAGGCGCAATGCGCTGTCGTAACCCGCAAGTCCCTCCGCCACCCAGATCGTATTTCCGCGATCGATCGTGATGACGCGATAGCCGACCTCGGCATCGATAAGCCTGCACTGCGCAATGACGGCATTGCCCGCTTCGGCAAGCGGTTCGGATGTCGTTGCTGCATCGCACCGGGCATCATTGGCGCGAAGACCGGCAAGCCGCGAATCGATGTCCGCGCGCGATCCCCTCAGACTGAAAATCTTGCCGACCGGACGCGCCGCGTCACGGCAAACGATGTACCAGGCACGATCAAACATACCCCGCACCGCAGGATCGCGACCCCGCGTCTGGACCTGACACAAAACGCCGCCGCCGCTGCCAAGCCTGAAACTGTCAGCGAGGATTGGCGTGGCGAGCTGCGCGGTTGCAGGCACCGCAACTGCCAATGTCGCAATAATACCAAAGACAAAAGCTGCAAGGCGCATCGCACATCTCCAATGGACAACCGGTTCCGCTTTTCCAGCGGTCACCATAGCCGATTCGTCGCGCCCGAGCCTTCTCGATGGTCGCCATTAGCGCAATTGGGAACATTGCAATAGCCACTGCCCCACGGCGTCGATCGTATTACTACAACATCGGTGTGCCTATGCCTTTTGTCACCTTCCGGCTGTGGAATACAGCAATCTTGCAAAGATCGCTGCCACCAAGCAAGGCAGTGACCGCCATGTGCACAATTGAGGTGTTGTAAGGAATGGGAAAGCTCTCGGGCATTAGCGTCATCGATCTGTCGGTATTTCTTCCCGGGCCGATGATGACGATGATGATGGCCGATCAGGGAGCGGAAGTCTGGAAGATCGAGACCTCCGCCGGCGACCCATCGCGCGAACAGGCGCCGTTCGAGAACGGCCAGTCGGTATGGTTCCGCAACCTCAATCGCGGCAAAAAAAGCGTCGTGCTCGACTTGAAAAGTGACGCAGGAAGAGCGCGGCTTTGGGACATGATCGCCGACGCCCATGTTTTCGTCGAAGGATATCGCCCGGGAGTGATGCAGCGGCTCGGGTTCGACTATGCAGCGGTTTCCTGCCGGCATCCGGCAATTGTTTATACCTCGATCTCAGCATTTGGGCAAAGCGGCGCATTGGCGCATCATCCGGCGCATGACTTGGCGACGCAGGCCATGGCCGGGTTTCTTTCGGTCAATGACGGCCCGGATGGGATACCTGTTGTGCCAGGAACGGCCGCATCGGACATGGCGGCCGGGCTAACGGCGCTCTCAGCCACACTCATGGCGCTTTTGGCCGCGCGTGAAACCGGGCGTGGCGATTATATCGATTGTGCTATGTTCGACAGCCTCTTGCCGTGGTGCAGCCACGTAGCAGGAGGCGCAATTTCAGGCGGCGAAGCGCCCCGATCCGTAACGCAGCGGTCTCTTGGCGGCGCGGCATTTTATCAGGTGTATCAAACCGCTGATGGCAAACATGTCGTTCTGGGTGGACGGGAAATGAAGTTTGCCGAAAATCTGTTGTCGGCGCTTGGTCGCCCTGATCTGACCAGAATTGCCGCGCGACCGGCTGGCCAACAGGGCGATCTGATCGCGTTTCTGCGTACCGTTTTCGGTAGCAAATCTCGCGACGAATGGGTGCGCTGGTTCGCAGACAAGGATGTGGCCTTTGCACCTGTACTCGATTTTCGCGAAGCGCTCGATCAGCCGCATATCGCCGAGCGTAATTTGCTGGTGGAGCACGAGGGCAACCATATCATCGCTCCGGCGATCCGGTTTGCTAGTGAGACTTGGGGGCCGAGATCCGCACCGGGACTCGATGCAGATCGATAGGGCGGGTCGGTGAGTGTGAGCAAAGATGGCGGTGTAACAGGCGATCGCAAAAGTCCTATCGCTGGTGGTCCCGATCTGCAAAGTCGGTCAGCCGCATCGCAACGATTTGGAAGGGGTCTAGATGATGCATTTTGGGCTCGATCCTTGCACCGATGTGGCGTGTCGTTGCCGCAGAAGGCTTGATGATCTTATCAGGAACGACCGAGCGCCCCGCGATGTGCGGTCAACAACGCAAGCAACGACCGCTCAGCACATCGCAGCAGCGGTGTCGCCATGAATCTCCGCTTGGAATTCGATGGCGCGATCGCGCGGCTGATCATCGACCGGCCCGAAAAGCGGAATGCTTTCAACCAGGCGATGTGGAAAGACTTGCCAGAGCTTGTGAACACCGCCGACCGGAACTCTGCAGTGCGGGTCATTGTCTTGCAATCGGCTGCAGATGGCATGTTTTGCGCAGGTGCCGATATCGGGGAATTGCTGGCGAATAGGGACGATTCAGGCTGGCGTGCGACCAACCACGCGGCAATCAGCCACGCGCAACATACACTGGCGCGCGCTGAAAAGCCGACGATTGCCTTCATCGATGGCGATTGCGTTGGCGGCGGAGCCGGCCTGGCGCTGGCTTGCGATATGAGGATTGCGACAGAACGTTCGCGGATCGGCATAACGCCTGCCAACCTTGGCTTGGTATATCCGCTTCACGATACCAAATTGCTGGTCGATCTGGTCGGGCCCGGTCAGGCGAAACGGCTGCTGTTCGGAGCTGAGCTCCTGTCGGCAGCCATGGCTTATCAGATCGGGCTTATAGAGATGATTGCGGACCGGCCGACCATTATCGAGCAACTATGGGCCTCAAAGTCCGCCCACAGCCTAAGAGAAATCAAGCAGTTCATCCGGTTGATCCTCGATGGTCAGACAGACGACGATGTCAACAGCAACCGTGTCTTTGCTCGCGCGTTCGAAAGCGCGGATTTTACCGAAGGCAGCAGCGCCTTCATCGCCAAACGAAATCCCCGGTTTCGGTAATTGCCGCGCCAGCAGACGGATAGAGGCCCGCGAGTTGCTCGACTGGATCGAAACCTGCTAGTCGTTGTGACGTTCTGATAGGTAGGAGTGGCGATGTTCGAGCGTGTGACCGGCTGGGTGAGACGACATCCGGTCTGGAGTGCGGTCATCGCAATCGGGCTTGTCCTGATTATCTGGCAAATTGTGTCGCCGGCAAAGCGCACTTATGCGTATGTAACAGACACGACATCGCGTGGCCCGGTGGTCAGCAGCGTAACTGCCAGCGGCAAGCTTCGCGCGCTCAATACGATCAAGGTTGGCGCCGAAGTGTCGGGCCAGGTCACTCGCGTGCTCGTTGATTTCAACAGTCAGGTGTCGGCTGGGCAGGTTTTGGCCGAAATTGATCCCACGCGGTTTCGCGCCCGGGTGCAGCAAGCACAAGCGCAGGTTGCATTGGCGCAGGCGGGCAGGGCGCAGGCAGATGCCGGGCTGACGCGCGCAAGAAGCGACGTCGAAGTGCAACAGCGCGAGTATGATAGGGCGAAATCGCTTGTTGCCGATGGCTTTGTGTCCAAATCGCGGATGGACGCGGCACAGAACCAGCTGGCGTCAGCGCGCGCGGGTCTGCGCACCGCAGCGGCCCAGATCGATTCGGCACGCGCGCAAATCTCGCAAAGCCTGGCCGAACTGTCGTCGGCGAACCTCGACTTGCGCCGAACGGTGATCGTTGCGCCCGCAGCGGGCGTTGTAATCAACAAACTGGTCGAACCCGGCACTACGGTCGCTGCCAGTTTCCAGACACCGAATCTTTTCGAGCTGGCTGCCGATACGACAAGGATGCAGGTCGAAGCATCGGTTGATGAGGCCGATATCGGCCAGGTCCGCGAAGGGCAGGACGTCCGCTTTACCGTCGATGCTTATCCCGATGATCGCTTTCCGGCGAAGGTCCGCCAGATCCGCAAAGCCGCGACCGAAACACAAAATGTCGTAAGCTATCTCGTGATCCTCGATGTCGATAACGGCGATGGCCGGCTGCTTCCCGGAATGACAGCCAATGTTGAGATCGAAACGGGACGCGTGGCGAATGCGACCCGGGTTCCCAGCATCGCGCTGCGTTTCCGGCCGCGCCCTGAAGACAGGCAAGATGATGGGCCCGTTCCCAATGGCACTTTTGCGTATCTGGCCTCTGACGATCCGTACAAGCCCATTCGGCAAAAGGTCGACATCGGCCTCGTTGGCGAGGAATTTACCGAGGTAAAATCGGGATTGAAGCCCGGCGACATCGTTTTGATCCGCAGCCGGTCGCTCGAAAAGAAAACGCCTGAGCCAGGCGATGAAGACGAAACCGAAGATGGCGAATAAGCCACTTCTCCAAGCGCGCGACCTTGTCAAAGACTATGTTATCGGCGGAGAGGTCGTTCACGCTGTCAACGGTGTGGATCTGACCATTCAGGCAGGCGAATTCGTGGCGATCATGGGGGCCAGCGGGTCGGGCAAATCGACTTTCATGAACATTGCCGGTTGTCTCGATACGCCAACGACCGGCCAATTGCTGCTCGACGGCGTCGATACAGGGCTGCTCGATAGCGACGCCCTGGCCGATATCCGCAACCGGAAAATCGGATTTGTTTTCCAGCAATTCAACCTGCTCGCACGGACATCAGCGCTCGACAATGTTGCGGTTCCGCTGATCTATCGCGGCATATCGACTGGCGAGCGCCGCGCAAAAGCCGGTGCAGCGCTCGAGAATCTGGGGCTTGCCGATCGCCTGTCGCACACACCTGCCAAATTATCGGGTGGCCAGCAACAGCGTGTAGCCATCGCCCGGGCGTTGGTAACAGACCCGCTGATGCTGCTCGCTGACGAACCCACTGGCGCGCTCGACAGCCAGACTTCAGAAGACATCATGGGTGTGTTCCAGTCACTCAACGATCAGGGAATCACGGTGCTGCTGGTGACGCACGAAGCCGAAATTGCGCAGTATGCCGGGCGGCGGATCGTTTTCCGCGATGGCAAGCTGATCGAAGACGCCGCTGTGGCCGACCGGCGGCGGAAAAGATGATGCGCCAATGGATCGCCACACTATCGACCAACATTCCCGTCGCGCTGATCGCACTGCGGACAAATCTGATGCGGTCGATCTTGACGACACTAGGGGTGATGATTGGCGTGTTGGCCGTAATCCTTGCGGTCGCGATCGGAGAAGGGGCCAAGGTTTCGGTTTCGGATTCGATCAACTCATTGGGATCCAACATGGCACTGGTGTTTCCCCAGCCGGAAAATCAGGGCGGCAGGCGGACGACCGATCGGGGCCGTCTGACCGAGCGCGACGCCATCGCTATCCAGCGCCTTGTTCCCGGTGTCAGCGATATCGCGCCGCAACTCAGGAATTCGGTACAGATCGTTGTGGCGGGCCGGAATGCCAACACAGCGGCAATGGGGGTGACCCCAGGCTATGCCCGCGTTTCGAACCTGAATACCGAGATTGGACGGTTCATTACCGATGCCGACGTCCGCACGGCGGCGCGCGTCGTCATCTTGGGGCCGACGGTCGCAGGCAAGCTGTTCGGCAGTTTCGACCCAATCGGGCAGGAGCTTCGCATCAACCGCGTTCCGATGAAAGTCGTAGGCGTGCTCGAAGCCAAAGGCAGCAGCTTTGGGAATGACAATGACGATGTGGCGATCATGCCGCTTTCAACGGCAAGACAGCGATTTGCATCTTCGGCCCCGCAAGGGCCAGATGATTTGCACGTGCTATCGGTCGGGTTCGAGGACGGGGTCGATCTTGGCGTGGCCAAGCAACGGATCAAGACGGTCTTGCGCGAACGCAACCGCGTAAGCCCGGGCGAGGTCGATCCCTTTTCGGTCCGCACCACAGAAGAATTCATGAAAGAAACAGGCCAAGTGACTGCAATTCTGCAAGCAGTGCTGGTCGGAATTGCCTCGATTTCGCTACTCGTCGGCGGGATAGGAATCATGAACATCATGCTGGTCAGCGTGACGGAACGGACCCGCGAAATAGGCTTGCGTATGGCACTGGGGGCCAAGCGCCGTGACATTCGCAATCAGTTCCTCGTCGAAGCAGCAGTGCTGTGCACAATTGGTGGCGCGATCGGTCTTGTGCTTGCTGCGATCCTGTCGCGCGTTATCGCCAATCTGGGAGAGTTTCCTGTGCCTGTAGGGGCCCAGACATCGATCCTCGCAATTTTGTTTTCCGCCGTGATCGGGCTCGCGTTCGGCAGCTATCCTGCAATCCGGGCTTCGCGGCTTTCCCCGATCGAAGCCCTCAGGAGCGAATGATCAGGGAATCAGAACTGTCGATCCTGTCGTCTTGCGCCCCTCTAGGTCGCGATGTGCTTGTGCGGCGTCTTCTAACGCATAAGTTTGGCCAATGGTGATCTTGATGATCGCCTTGCGAATCATATCGAACACATAATCGGCGCCAGCCGTGCGCTCTGCGGGATCGGCATAATAATCGAACAGCGTAGGGCGGGTGCAGAATAGCGAACCTTTTTGTGCCAGTATTCCCAGACTGACGCCGTCAACCGGCGCATCGGCATTCCCATAGCTGACGATGAGCCCGCGCCGGGCCGTTGAAGCAAGCGAAGTCTCCCACGTCGCCATCCCGACGCCGTCAAATGTCACGTCGACACCCAAGCCGTTGGTGACATCACGGACAGCCTTGGCGGTATCGTCGCGGGTATAAAGAATGACGTGATCGGCTCCCGCAGCGCTTGCCGCCTCTGCCTTTGCCCCTGTCGATACGGTCCCGATCACGGTGGCGCCGGCATGCTTTAGCCATTGCACCAGCATCAACCCGACGCCGCCTGCCGCAGCATGGACAAGCACGGTCCAGCCCGGCTGCACCTTGGCGCAGCGTTCGACCAAGAATTCGGTCGTGCAACCTTTCAAAAGCACAGCAGCGGCCGTTTGATCGTCGATATCGTCGGGAAGCACAAACAACGATGCCACACTGACGTTCCGCGCCGTTGCATAAGCCCCCAGTGCAGGACCGAAGGTGCAGACGCGATCGCCAATGGCAAAGCCCGACACAGAGTCGCCGAGTGCCTCGACGACGCCCACAGCCTCGAGGCCCAGCCCGCTTGGCAGAGCAACCGGATAAATCCCGCGCCTGTGATAGGTGTCGATAAAGTTCAGACCAACGGCAGTGTGGCGCAGCCGAACCTCACCAGCACCCGGGGCTGGAAGATCAATGTCGTTCCACGCAATCACCCCGGGTCCGCCATATTCGGCAATCTGTGCTATCCGCGCCAAAGCGTCTGCCTTTCCCATTGACCGATCCCTTACACGCGCAATACCCCGATTTTGCGGACGACCAAATCTTTCTTGTTGGAAAACCGGAACGCTTCTCTGTTGAAAACCCGGAACGCTTCTGCAATCGATTGTTGCAAGGCGCGATTACCGTCGTAAGATGCTCGAGCGCCGAAAAGAGCGCATCCGAGGGGATGTATCATGGGTGTAGCTGCGACGATGCCGGTTGAGAGCGCGAACCCGAGCGCGAAGCCGCGACTGACGCCGTGGCGGATCGCCGAAATGAATCTCGGCTTTCTTGGGCTTCAGTTCAGCTTCGGATTACAACAGGCCAATATGTCGCCGATTTGGGGATATCTTGGTGCCGAAGAGAAAAATTTCGCATGGCTCGGTATCGCAGGGCCGCTGACCGGACTGATCATTCAGCCGATCGTGGGATCGATGAGCGACCGCACCAGTTCACGCTGGGGACGGCGGACGCCTTACTTCCTGATCGGCGCGATGATGTGCACGATGGGTTTGTTTCTGATGCCGTTGGCGATGACAGTTCTAATGGCATTTTCGCTGCTGTTGCTTCTCGATGTGGGCAACAACGTGACGATGGAACCCTATCGCGCCTATGTGAACGACCGGCTGGACGCGAGCCAGCGGAGCTTCGGCTTTCTAAGCCAGAGTTCGTTCACCGGACTGGCGCAATGTCTTGCCTATCTCAGCCCGACGATCCTGGTCACATTGTTCGGCCTCAGCCGCGACGCGACCGAAGGCGCGATACCGACCTTTACACTGGTATCGTTTTGGATCGGTGCGGTACTATCGATGGGCACAATCCTCTGGTCGATTACACGGGTTCCGGAACTGCCTCTGTCAGCACGTGAGAGGGCACGAATAGAAGCCCTGCCCAAATCGGTGTCGGCGACATTTGCCGAAATCGGCGACGCGATGCGCGCCATGCCAAAGGCGATGCGGTCGATGGGTGTTATGTCGCTGTTCCAGTGGTTCGGCATGTATGGTTATTGGAGTTATGTTACCAATTCGATCTCGCGCTCTGTTTTTGGGACGACCGATGCATCGACAGCAGCTTATCGCGACGCGGTGCTGACCAACGGACAGGTCGGGGCGCTTTACAATCTGTTGGCCTTTGTATCGGCGCTGGCGATGGCACCTTATGCGCGGCGCATTGGGGCAGGACGGCTGCATGCAGCGTGCCTTGTTTTTGCAGGCTTGGCGATGCTGGCAATGCCCATGATCACTGCAAAATCTGGTCTTTTTGTTGCCGCGATCGGGATCGGGCTTGGCTGGGGCAGCATCATGGGTAACCCCTATATCATTTTGTCCGACACCATTCCGCCCGAGCGCACAGGCGTCTATATGGGAATATTCAACATGTTTATCTGCGCGCCGATGGTGCTGTTTGCGGTCACAATGCCTTTTGCCTACGAGCCACTGCTGGGTGGCGATGCCCGCAACGTACTCATATTGTCGGGAACCTGCCTGTTGTTGGCGGCGATTGCGGTATTCCGCATCAAGGAAGGGCGCCCTTCGGCTTGATCCCGATCGATGTCGATTGACGCTGAACTGCGGTTGCGCAATCGCGTTGCCGTAGCATGACTTTCGACGCGTCCCATCATCCGCACCGTCGGTTCGACCTTCTGGCGGATCGCTGGGTGCTTGTATCGCCGCAGCGCGCGCAACGACCATGGCTGGGCGCAGAAGAAGCAATCGGCGGTATCGCACGGCCCGCATACGATCCAACATGCTATTTATGTCCCGGTAACACCCGCGCGATCGGCGTCGAAAATCCTCATTATTCGGGGCCATTCGTGTTTGCGAACGACTTTCCGGCAGTTCTTGCCAACAGTCCGCAGCCGGACCATTTGGATGACCCGCTGTTACGCCGAACTGGCGTCGATGGTGAAGCGCACGTCATCTGCTATTCGCCCGATCATTCGCAAACCCTTGGGCAGTTAGGGCATGACGAGAGGGTTGCCGTTATCAAGTGCTGGTGCAGCCAAATTTCGGACCTTGGCCAGCGATATGCCAACGTACAGATTTTCGAGAATAACGGTGCGATGATGGGGGCGTCGAACCCGCACCCGCACGGACAGATCTGGGCGACCGCGCATGTGCCCGATGTCGTCTCGACAGAAGACAGGACGCAGCGCGCTTGGCGGGCCCATAATGATGGCACCATGCTCATGATGCTGGCCCAACGTGAGTCAGGTGGCGAAAGGTGCGTGGTGAAAACCGAACATTGGACGGCGATCGTTCCCTATTGGGCGTCATGGCCGTTCGAAACGCTTCTCCTGCCCCGGTTTGCGGTGAGCCGCTTGACCGAACTGACTATCGACCATCAAGGCGATTTGGCTTTGGCTCTCGGTCGATTGCTGAAGGCTTATGACGGCCTGTTCGGATGCCCGTTTCCTTATTCGATGGGTTGGCACGGCGCGCCTTTTACCGGGGACGACGCGAGCCACTGGCAGCTCCATGCGCATTTTTATCCGCCCTTGTTGAGATCCGCATCGATCCGGAAATTCATGGTCGGGTATGAAATGTTCGCAGAGGCGCAGCGCGATCTGACGCCCGAACAGGCGGCGGAACGTTTGCGTTCAGTCAGGATCGACGATGGATGATCTGCCCAGCCCCTGCGCTAAAGCTCTTGCAAGTTTTAAGCGCAGTTTTGCAAAACTTCCTGAAGTTGGCGCTCGCGCACCTGGCCGCGTCAATCTCATTGGGGAACATACCGACTATAACGATGGTTTCGTCCTGCCAGCAGCGCTGTCTGTGCATACGGCGGTGCTCGGCGGTCGTCGTTCCGACCGGTTGGTCACAGTCGTTGCCGCTGATTTTGCCGATACGCAGGACAGGTTCTCGCTCAACGACCCGATTATCAGGCAAACTGAGTCCCCGTGGAAAAATCACGTACGGGGCATGGTTGCCGAACTGCTCGCACTACATCCGGACTTGAGCGGCTTTAATCTCGCAATCGCTGGAAATATTCCGCAGGGAACGGGCCTGTCATCCTCTGCATCGATAGCCGTCGCTATCGGCACCGCAGTGTTTGCGTTGCACGATATCCTATTCGATCCGTTCGCAATCGCCAGGCTCGCGCAGGCGAGCGAGTGTAATTTCGTGGGCACGCAATGCGGCATCATGGATCAGCTGGCATCGGCGTGCGGGCAAGTCGATCATGCTCTTCTGATCGACTGCAGCAATCATACCGCCCGCCCTGTCCGGATGCCCGATAACATCGCCATCCTCATTATTCAGTCAGGCGTGGTCCGCGAACTTTCTGAGGGCCG
>JANPIQ010000014.1:0-7076 GCA_031425075.1 Sphingomonadales bacterium | reverse complement strand
CGGGCAGCGTCGACGGCATTCCAGGATCCCATGCCGGAACAACATTCAGCAGCATCGCAACCTGATCCCAGCTTGCCAGCGGGCGGACAAAGCGCGCCCATTCGGTCATCCGGACGTCGATCATGTCGGGGGAAAGATCCTGTGCCGCCACAGTGCGCGCTTCGGCCCACCGGTTGGCCAGCGCATAGACCAAAGCCAGGTTCTGCCGCGATTTGGCGGCGGCATCGGGGGCACGGGCTGCAGCCTCGAGCACCACCACTGCGCCCTCAACATCTCCTGCAAGCGCAAGGGCAAGTCCGTAATCGGCAGTCGGCAGGCCGGGTCTTGCGAGTTCGAGCGTTGATTTCGCCGCGCCATTTTGTGCCATTGCGGTCTGCGCAAGCGCAAGGTTCAGCGCCACGCGCGGGTTCGACGGATCGAGAACCGCCGCATCGGCAAGAACGGCACGTGCCGATTCAAACCGGCCCGATGACAGATAAATCTGCCCGAGCAAGGCGCGATACCGGGCGGTGTTGGGCGATGCGGCTACGGCAGCTTCGGCAAAGCGCAAGGCCTTGTCGAGCTTGCCTTTGGCGAGCATCTTGGTTGCCTGGCTGGCAAAACTGGCTGCGGACTTTGCCGAGGTATTGGTCGCGGCCGGGCGGGCTTCTGCGATATCGGCTGCGCCGTGACCAGCCAAAGCTACAC
Organism: Sphingomonadales bacterium; assembly: GCA_031425075.1. Taxonomy (GTDB): domain Bacteria; phylum Pseudomonadota; class Alphaproteobacteria; order Sphingomonadales; family Sphingomonadaceae; genus Aquisediminimonas. The sequence goes on along the minus strand of JANPIQ010000014.1, from coordinate 6,389 downwards.
CAAGCACCAGCGACGATGCTGCGATCTTGATCAAATTACCCCTGTTCATTGCTCGTCTCCGCTCAATCATGTGTCAGCGCGCCTGATGCGAAAGCGCGTCATCGATCCCGGGTTGCCGGGCCAGAAATTCATCGAGAGCTTGCGTCACGATGTGCTGCGCCGATCGGTGCTGCACTGCGCACACCAGCCTCAGCCGCAAATGCCGTTCGGCATCGAGACGCAGGGTGAAGGCCGCTTTCGATTTCGAACCTGCCGCGGCGCGCATCGTGGGCCTGGCCGCGACCGGTGGCTGATCGACGGGCAGCTGTTCAACTGGCGGCTGTGCGACGGGCTGCTGACTGGCTGGCGCATATTCCTGCGCCAGTTTCGATTGTTGTTCGGCAGCTGGCGAGGCAACGCCTACAGGAACGGTTTCGCCATGCAGCGACACAGCGTGCGGCGAAATTCGCGGTGCGAGCACCAGTACGGGGGCCGGAGGCGGAGGAGACGCCTCGGGTTCTCCCATGTCGAACCCCATATCGTTCCAGCCAAGATCGTCTTCTGCCTGAAACGTGGGCCGCGACAGATCGCCGGAGATATGAAAGGCCTGGGGGCGCATCGCGGGCTTGGCGGTACCCTTGCGGGCCAGCAGCGACGATGACAGCGAAGCAAAAGGCTTGGGTTCGCTCATGATGATACCCCTCCCCTAAAGCCCGCGACGGCCGAAGCCGCCTGCTGCTGCGGGCCGCTGGAAACCGACCTGCGGACCTGTTGGCACCGCGAAGACGGTGCGCCGGAAATTCTTTTCGAGCCGGTCGGCCATATACCGCCACAGCTCTTCGACTTCGGCGGCCGAGCGGCCTTTGGGATCGACTTCCATGACGGTGCGGCCATCGATCATCGACGCTGCGTAATCGGTGCGATGGTGAAGCGTTACAGGAGCGACAGTTCCATGCTGCGACAACGCCACTGCGGCTTCGTAGGTAATCTTCGCCTTGGGCGTTGCGCCATTGACCACGAAAATCAAAGGCTTGCCTGCGCGTTCGCACAGATCGACCGTGGCACCTACAGCGCGCAGATCATGCGGGCTCGGGCGCGTCGGGATCACAATCAGTTCGGCAACGGCAATCACGCTCTGGATCGCCATGGTGATCGCCGGCGGTGTATCGATTACCGCGAGTTTGAAGCCCTGCTGACGCAGTGTTTCCAGATCATTTGCCAGCCGTGCGACCGTTGTTTGGGCAAAGGCGGGCAATTCGGTTTGCCGCTCATTCCACCAATCGGCGAGAGAGCCTTGGGGATCGATGTCAATCAGCACAACCGGGCCGGCCCCTGCGCGTTGCGCCTGCACGGCCAGATGACCCGATAAGGTCGTCTTGCCCGATCCACCCTTTTGCGATGCCATCGCGAGAACGCGCATGAATTTCCCTCGCAGTCCAAAAACCGTTCGAGGGGCAATTGCCATGGTCGGGGATAAGATAAGGTTAATGTGGCGGCCAGATTATGGCTTTGGCAAGCAGGATTTAGTCGCGCTCCCAGTCACGCCGGGTCATGCCCACGAACCGCCCATTCAGCGTATGGGTATTCCGCGCGACGACGTCGGCGAGCTTGCGTGTTCCTGTGACAGCAGCGATGCCGGCATCGGTAAAGGCCAGCCGACGGTTATCGGCATCGCCCATGACGTGACGACTGAGCAAAGGATTGGTGAGCGCCTGCGAGAAGGCATCCATCGCGACCATGCCGAGCAGCAGTTCAGGCAGCGGGCCGTTTTTCTCAGATGGCTCGGCAAACAGCCCGACATAGAATTCGACATTATCCACACTGCCGTAAAGCCGTTTCAATTCCACAACGAGCGCTGTCCGGCGCGTCTTTTCCACAGGATCGTTCGATTTGCCTACCAGTTCATCAAAGCTTTCGGCGCGGTCCATGTCCATCGCCTCGCGATAGTCGTTATAGGTTGCGATATTGTTCGACCGCGCCTGCTTGACGGCCTTGACCTCGGAATCGCCAAGAAAGGTTGCGCTATTCCCGAGGCCCAATTGTGTTGCGGGATTTTCTGAAAAGACAACGAACGCATCGGCAAGCCCGGCATCTGTCAGCAGCGTATTGTTGAACAGCAGATTGCCGCCATCAAGGTCGAGCCCGCCCCACCTTACTTTCTGCGGCACGAGGCTGTGCCAGCGATAGAGCAGGCTGAATTCGGCGGTCATCCAGTTGGGACGATTCCAGTCCGCCTCCCACGCGACCTCCGGATTGCCGCGAAAGCGAAATACCGAGGTGTTGATGTGGTTGATATACTCCTCGACCACGATTTTGATGAACATCCAGATGACGATGTTGCGTGCGGTTTCGAACACGCGATCATCGTCCCAGCCGGGGTGGCCACCCTCGAGCATGGCTGCCAGCCGGTTGTGTTCGCGCAGCCAAAGCGTGTTCATCATCGCAACCTGCGGCGTGGCGTTTACCCTGTCCCCGCCTGCCGCAAACAGCTGCGCACGCGCAGCAGGCGGCATCCTGTCAACGCCCAGCGGCTGATCGAGCGCCGCAAATTCGGGCTTGAGCGCGCCTGCTGCGGTGTAAAGCGCAGGCGACCAGTCTTCGCCGCCGATCTTCTGGATTTTGAGCCGCCCTTTTTGCGCGGGCAGGTTCGATTTCAGCCGCAACGCATCGGTTTGCGCCAATGTGCGGCCATAAAGCGGGCTCATGTCGATTTCATGGTTCGATGTCGTCCGCCTGCGATCTTCGATACCGTCACCGAACGGGGGGTCGTTTGCCACCTTGGTGCGGATGAAGCCGTCGGTCAGATATTGCGCAAATGCGGGGAACAGCATCGTCGATTTGATGCAGACGCGCTGGCCGCCGGGGGATGCATCGAACAGCTTTGCCACATCGGCAATCGGCGGACGGCGCGTACCGAGCGCTTCTGCCGCAGGATAGGGTTTGGCGGGCAATAATCGCGCATTGAAGCTGCGATCCGAAAGCCCGCGCCAGCTGATATAGTCGTTGAGCGTCGACCAGGGATGCGGCCGCGATCGCCCGCGATTGACCAGCTTGTTGATCAGCAGTTTGTTGATTTCGTCATGCCCCACGACTGCGGTCACGACGCTCAACGCGATATCTTCGAACGAACCACCCATATTTGCCTCCTGCAAAAGCGAAGGCGACCCGGTCAGTATTGAATGGCAGGATATCTGCGCGATGCTGTGTCCGCAAACACAGACGGCTCGCCTGCGCACCGGCCTGACGCGTCAGACAATGGCTGGTAAGTTGGCATTAACCATCACGGGTTAACACGAACGGGTGTTTTTGCGATTGCTGGAGCGTTTTATGCGTATGGCTTTGGGGCTGGCCGGACTGGCATTGGCGATCGCCACAGCGGCGACCCCTGCCTTTTCAACTGTCAAGGATGGCGTCGATGCCTGGTCACGCGGCGATTATCCTTCGGCATTGAAGCAGTGGCGACCGGCAGCGATCGCGGGCGATGCCGATGCCCAGTTCAATATGGGGCAGGCCTATAAGCTGGGTCGCGGCGTTGCGGCCGATCTCAAGCTGGCCGAAGACTGGTATCGCAAAGCCGCACTGCAAGGACATGTCCAGGCCGAGGATAATTACGGGCTGATCATGTTTCAGAATGGCGATCGACAGCGTGCGATGCCGACCATCCAGAAATCGGCCGAACGTGGCGAACCGCGCGCGCAATATGTCCTGGGGACTGCACTATTCAATGGCGACATGGTCAAGAAGGATTGGCCGCGTGCCTATGCCATGATGACACGTGCCTCGGCGGCGGGCATCGCGGCTGCATCGGCAAGCCTTGCGCAGATGGACAATTTCATTCCGCTCGATCAACGCCAGCGCGGGCTTGCGATTGCACGGGTGCTGGAAGCCAATGCGCAGCGTCCTGTGCTCGCATCGTCGCTTCGTGCCACTCCGGCTAAAACGCTGGCGCGGCCTGCAATCCGCAAGATCGAAATTCCGGCGTCCGCGCCGCGTCTCGATGTCGAACCCGTGCCTTCCAATGCGCCGAAGCCGACCATGAAGCCCGCGTTGCCGAAGGCGGTAGCGGCGGCAAAACCTGTAGCCGCAATTGCATCGACCCCGGGCGGCAAATGGCGTGTGCAACTTGGCGCATTCGGCGATCCCGCCAAGGCAAGAGCGTTGTGGACCAACCTCGCACGCCGCATCGGCGCGCTGGGATCGATGCAGCCCTATCTGGTGAAGGCCGGTGCGGTGACCCGGTTGCAGGCAGGGCCGCTGGGTTCGCAGCCCGCCGCCGACAAACTTTGCGCTCACGTGCGTGCCGCTGGCAATGCCTGCCTGACGGTGGGCGGCTAGGCCGCTATTGCGGCGCGATGACTGGCCCGATTCGCGTAGCAGCGCTTTATCGCTTTGCGACTTTTGAAAACCCTGCAGCAGTTCAGCAACCGCTGCTCGATATGTGCAATGCCAACGGGGTAAAGGGCACGATTCTGATCGCGTGCGAAGGCATCAACGGCACGATTGCCGGAACAGCTTGCGGCATCGAAACGGTTGAAAACCACATCCGGACCCTGCCCGGCTGTCACCAGCTCGAGATCAAATATGCGACGGCCAGTGCCATGCCCTTTTATCGCATGAAGGTGCGCATTAAGCGTGAAATCGTGACCCTTGGGTTGCCGAACCTCGATCCTGCCCAAAACGCCGGAACGCGTATCGATGCGCGCGAATGGAACGCACTGATAGACGATCCCCAGACGCTGCTAATCGATACACGCAATGATTACGAAAGCCGGATCGGCAGTTTCGAAGGCGCAATTGCGCCGCCGACGCGCAGTTTTACCGAATTTCCGCAATGGTTTGACGAACACCGCGCGCAACTGATGGCAGGCAAGCGCCGCGTTGCCATGTTTTGCACAGGCGGCATCAGATGCGAAAAATCGACCGCGTTTCTGAAGTCTGTGGGCATCGAGGACGTGTTCCACCTTGATGGCGGGATCTTGCGCTATCTAGAGGACGTGCACGAGACCGATAGCCGGTGGCAGGGCGAATGCTTCGTGTTCGATGAACGCGTTGCCGTCGGCCATGGACTGACACCGGGCACGCACGATCTTTGCCGTGCCTGCCGGATGCCGGTCACACCCGACGAACGGGCATCGCCGCATTATGTTGAAGGCATCAGCTGCCCTGCTTGCCATGCCGACCGCAGCGACGAAGACCGCGCACGCTATGCCGAGCGCCACCGACAGGTGACAATCAACGCGAAAAAGGGCCGCGGCCATATCGGCCCCCAACCGATATAAGCGACAGTCCCCTATTTGGCGTTATTTCATCAGCACGAGTTCTTCGGACATGGTTGGGTGCAGCGCCACGGTCTGATCGAACTGAGCTTTGGTGAGCCCCGCCTTGACCGCAACCGCCGCCGCCTGAAGGATTTCGGGCGCATCGGGACCGATCATATGGAGGCCGACGACGACATCGGTCGCGGCATCAACCACCATCTTGTAAAGTGCGCGCTCGTTGCGGCCGGCAAGAACATTCTTCATCGCCCGGAAATCGGATGTATATGTCTTTACCGACCCCAAAGCGTTGCGTGCCTGCGCCTCGGTCAGCCCGACGGCACCGATCGGCGGGTGGCTGAATACGGCATTGGGAACATTCGCATAATCGACACGCGTCGGCGTGTTGCCGAAAACGGTATCGGCGAACGCCTGCCCCTCGCGAATCGCCACAGGTGTCAGCTGGATCCGATCGGTGACGTCTCCCACCGCATAGATGTTCGCCACCGATGTCCGGTTGTCATCATCGACCCTGATCGCGCCGCGTTCGTTCAATTCGACCCCGGCTGCCTCGAGCCCCAGGCCTGCAACATTGGGCGCACGCCCTGTTGCAAACAACACCAGATCGGTATCGAACGCATCTTCGCCCTTCAGTTTGACAGACAGAGTGCCATCGTCAGCCTTCGATAAGCTTTCAAATGGCACATTGAATTTGAAGTTGATGCCCTTGGTCAGCGATATCTGGAGCAGCCGGTCGCGGATTTGCGCGTCATAGCCGCGAAGGATCGTATCGCCGCGATTGACGATCGTCACTTTGGCCCCGAACTCGTTAAAAATGCCCGCAAATTCATTGGCGATATAGCCGCCGCCCGCGATTACGATGCGTTTGGGAATAGCATCGAGGTGAAATACCTCATTCGATGTGATCCCGTATTCGCTTCCGGGAAATTCGGGGCGCACGGGCCAGCCGCCGGTTGCGATCAGGATCGTTGCTGCGCTCACTTCGCGGCCGCTCGCCAGCTTGACCGTGTTCGCCCCCGTTAACACCGCGCGTTCGCGGATCACCTCGACATTGTGGTTTCCCAATGTTTCGCCATAAATGCCCTCCAGTCGCGCGACTTCGGCAAGCACATTGTCGCGCAAGGTCGGCCAGTC
>JANPIQ010000013.1:0-1922 GCA_031425075.1 Sphingomonadales bacterium | reverse complement strand
CGCACGATAGACCGCGTCACGATCAGCTGGCAGCCATCTGGCAACCGGTAGCGCCCTGCCATCCGCACATAATAGCCGCGCTCAAGCGTTTCATCGTCGGTGGCGAGCATGACCGGGCCTGCTGCCTCTTCGAACGCGCCGGGAGGGGCCTCGAGACTTAAATCCGAGGCAAAGCGCCCGTCTGGCGACAATGTGACATCGAAACGGCCCTCGGTAGCTTTGCCATAGCCAAAACTGAGACGATATACGCCCTGAACACGCGAGCCGTTGCGCTCGGTTGTCCGGAAATTGAGGTCGATCTTGTCGGAAGGGTCGATCTGATCGAGCAATTCCTGAAACGATCGTGCGATTGCTTCGCGGCCTTTGTGGCGCTCCTCGGGCGTGCCAGCGTAGCGGTAGATGACTTCGGCATCGGGCGTGTAGGCGGCGGCCGCGGCACGGGCATCGCGTTTGGCATAGGCAGCGCGGAGTTGTGCGAATGGATCGGGCAGAGGCACTTGCGCCGATGACGCGCTGGCCATCGAGACAGCTAAAGCCGCAACTGTGATGAGACCGTGCATATTCGCAAACATTAAGCCAACTCAGCAGCAAGCGGTAGCGTCTTTACCGCGTCGGTCGGGCTGTTATGCCCTTTGCCGAAGGGAAAACGCGAATGCTCGTGCTTACAGGCATATTGGTGATCGTTGCGGGGTTTATGCTGCGCTTCAACCCGCTGCTGGTTGTCGCGGTCTCCGCACTGGTGACGGGGTTGGCGGCGGGGCTTGACCTGCACGCGATCATCGCGGCGTTCGGTAAGGCGTTTAACGATGCGCGCTATATCAGCGTGGTGTGGATCGTGCTGCCGGTGATCGGGCTGCTTGAGGCCTATGGTTTGCAGGAACAGGCGCGAAGACTGATCGGGCGGATGAAGGGCGCACGGCCGGGACGGTTGCTGATCGGCTATCTGTTTTTCCGGCAAGCAACCTCGGCGTTGGGGCTGACCTCGATTGCTGGCCATGCGCAGACCGTGCGGCCGCTCGTCGCCCCGATGGCCGAAGCTGCCGAACCCGAGGCTGACGTGGCACGGCGTGAGGATGTGAAGGCCATGTCCGCCGCCACCGATAATGTCGGGCTGTTTTTCGGCGAAGATATCTTCATCGCGATCGGGTCGATCCTGCTGATGAAGGGCGTGCTTGAAGGCTATGGCATCATCCTCGAGCCACTCGAATTGTCGGTCTGGGCGATCCCGACCGCTATTGCCGCGTTTGCGATTCACGGCTTGCGGCTGTGGCGTTTCGACCGGAAGCGGAAGCCATGATCGGGCTTCCGCATCTTTATGGCTTTGCCGCTTTGGTGTTTGCAGGCTTTGCCTGGCGGACCGCGCGTGCGGGGAATTATGCCAATGCAGCATTCTGGGGGCTGATCGCGATCAGCATGGCAGCAGGCGACCAGTTGGGCGATTTTGGCAATGGTCTGCTCGCACTGGGGCTGGTCGGCATTGCAGGCCTCGGGCGGATGCGGAGTGCCACTGTCGCTGATGATGGCGCGGCACGCACCGCGCATGCCGAACGGTTGGGCAACCGCATCTTCTTGCCTGCGTTGATCATTCCGGCAGCGGCGCTGTTCGGGACGTGGTTTTTCAAGGCGGTGCCAGGTATGGTCGATCCCAAGCAAGTGACGCTGATCTCGCTCGCGCTGGGCGTGATCGCAGCCCTGATCGCGTGCCAGATCTGGCTCCGCCCGCCGGTACTAGCCGCACTCGATCAAGGGCGGCGGTTGATCGATACCGTCGGTTGGGCAGCGATCCTGCCGCAGATGCTGGCGAGCCTTGGTGCTGTGTTCGCGCTCGCCGGCGTCGGCGATGCGGTGGGCAGCTTGGTCGGTGGTGCGATCCCCGAGGGCAGTCGGACGGGTGCCGTCATCGCGTTCGGGCTGGGCATGGC
>JANPIQ010000012.1:0-2505 GCA_031425075.1 Sphingomonadales bacterium | reverse complement strand
CGCGCGCGAGGCGCGACGCTGCGGCTTCGAAGATCTGGCGTTCGGAATAGCTCTGCTCGGGCTGGTCGTCGGCACGGAACAGGTCACGGACGACTTCGGCAATCGACACCAGGTGGCCCGAATTGATCTTGGCTTCATATTCCTGCGCGCGACGCGACCACATGGTGCGCTTGACCTTGGGCTTGCCCTTGAGCGTTGCGAGCGCTTCCTGCATCTGCTTGTCCGAAGACAACTTGCGCATCCCGACGCTTTCGACCTTGTTGGTCGGTACGCGCAGGGTCATTTTTTCTTTTTCAAAACGAAGGACGTACAGTTCGAGATGCATCCCGGCGATTTCGGAGCTCTGAAGCTCAATCACCCGGCCGACACCGTGCTTTGGATATACGACATAATCGCCAACATCAAAATTAGGCGCAGCAAAAGCCATGCGGTAACACCTTTCTTAAAGGGCCATCCCACCGGGTTGCGAACCGGCGCAACATATTGCGACATGCTGTTTGGGGGACGTGCCATCTCCGGTTACGGTTAAAAACTCACCGATCTGGAAACGTTTAACAGATTCGCAACAAAATTGCCAGTCTTTGTCATAATTGGGAAGGCGGCCTTCCGTTAACCATCCTGACGGTAACAGCTAACCATCTCCCGGATGTCAACTTTGGCTTTCAATTTTGCTGCCAATAAAGCCGTCCCGCTGACTTTTCGCTGAACAAATAGCGTTTCGACAGGAGGGATGTGCCAGGTCGCGCGGTCATCGGCCACTTCCATAGCCTGTTCGCGAAGAACACCGGCAAAACGGCGATCGCCGAAATCGAAATCCCCAGGCTTGCAAAATTCGGCAACGACAATCCTGATCATCTTGTCGATCATCGCGCCATGATGCTCGACTGCAGCCGATCCGACAAAGCCTGTTTCAACCGCGATGCGGCGCGTTGCTTCGAGGTCGTTATCGTAAAGCGAAAACAAAAGGTTCCGATACGCTGCGGCGGTCTGGTCCGGAACGCACCGCGCTGCGCCGAAATCGAGGAGCACGAGCTTGGCACTATCCTTCTGGTAGCGGTAGTTGGCGAAATTCGGATCGGTTTGCATGAGGCCAAATTCGAACATTTCACGCAGGACGAGCCGGATCAGCTTTGCCATCGCTGCATCGCGTTCCACCTGCGGTGCGTCCTCAAGACTTTCGATCGCGACCCCTTCGACGAAATCCATTGCCAGGACCCGGTCGGTTGTGAATTCAAGATCGGGCATCGGAACGATATAGTCGGGTGAACCGCGAAGCAGATCGGCAAAGCGCCCCATTTGTGCAGCCTCGCGGCGGTAATCCGCCTCTTCGTTCAGCTGGCGTTTCGCTTCGGCGAGCAAAGGTGAAAGATCGATTTCCTTCGGCATCAGCCCCGATATTCGAAGCAGCGTTGCGACGTTGTCAACATCGGCATCGATGCTGTCGCAGACCCCCGGATACTGCACCTTGATGGCGAGATCGCGCCCGTCTAGCGTTGTCGCGCGGTGAACTTGGCCGATGGACGCAGCGGCCATTGGCGATGCGTTGAAATAGGCAAAGCGCCGCCGCCAATCCTTGCCCCATTCGCGCGCCAAAACGTCCTGCAGATGCGAGGGCGGCATATGATTGGCGCGGTCGCGAAGCCGCGCGAGGATGTCGGTCAATTCCTTGGGCAGAATGTCCCCTGAATCGAGAGAGATCATCTGACCCAGCTTCATCGCAGCCCCGCGCAAATGCGAAAGCTGGTCGGTGACACGACCTACATTGGCAGGCGTTAACAGCAGTTCGTTCATCGTCGGCCGCTGGCCGCTGGCCAGCCGGCGCGTACCTTCAGCGATCACATTTCCGGCAACACCACCGGCGATTTTCCCGAACACGCCAAGCCTGGCCAAGCGACCGCGCGGCACCGCGCGCGCATTATTATCACGTAATTGATCGGCCAAATCGACGCTCCGGTGTCGGACGATGCCTGGCCCGAAAATGCGGGATTATCGCCGACGACAATTCATATCGGTGCGATGCTGCCGGTTTACAATTGCGCTCAGTCGCCTTGCCCGGGTTCGGCGGAGAAGAACTTTTCGAACTTGCCCTCCAATCCCTTGTGATCGTCGGCATCGGCGGGCGTCTGATCGTTCTTGCGCGTTACATTAGGCCAGCTTGCCGAAAACTGATTGTTGAGCTCAAGCCATTTTTCGAGTCCGGACTCGGTATCGGGCAGGATCGCCTCGGCTGGGCATTCAGGTTCGCATACGCCACAGTCGATACACTCGCTCGGGTTGATTACGAGCATATTCTCACCCTCGTAAAAGCAATCGACAGGGCAGACCTCGACACAATCCATATATTTGCACTTGATGCAGGATTCGGTCACCACATACGTCATTGCATTGTCCTCTGCGCGTGTTCGCAGCGCCGGTTAAGCGAGGCTTCCGTTTGCGTCAATCGCATCTTGGCTTGCCACCAGTGAATAACAAGTTTCAGCTTCACATGCGGGGCCGCGTCGCGCG
>JANPIQ010000011.1:0-5881 GCA_031425075.1 Sphingomonadales bacterium | reverse complement strand
TGCCCGACAATATACCGAACGGCGCGATGCTGGCGCAGCATCTGGGCAAGCCGCTGACGCGCATCCCCGATCCGTTCGGCAAGTTCGAAAGTTTCGCGCATCATAACAATGCGATGCTGTGCGATTTTCTCGACCGGTTCGGTTTCGACTATGAGTTTCGCTCTTCTACCGAAAGCTATGAGAGCGGCGCGTTCGACGAGGCGTTGAGGAACGTGCTGCGCCAATATTCGGCCATCATGGCGATCATGCTGCCCACGCTGCGCAAGGAGCGCGCCGCCACTTACTCACCCGTGTTGCCCGTCAGCCCAAAGTCTGGCGTGGTGTTGCAGGTGCCAATCGAAGTCGTCGACGCCGAAGCCGGGCTGATCGCATTCGACGACGACGGCGAGCGGATCGTCCAGTCGGCGCTGGGCGGCCAGTCAAAACTGCAGTGGAAGGTCGACTGGGCGATGCGCTGGGTTGCACTTGGCGTCGATTATGAAATGTATGGCAAGGACCTGACCGACAGCGGCGTCCAGTCGGGCAAAATCGCCGAAGTTCTTGGCGGGCGCAAGCCTGATGGCCTGATCTACGAAATGTTCCTCGACGAAAATGGCGAGAAGATTTCGAAGTCGAAGGGCAATGGCATCGCGCTGGAGGATTGGCTGACCTATGCGCCGCAGAACAGCGTGGCCTTCTACGCCTATCGCGAACCCACAAGCGCTAAGCAGCTGCACGTTGGCATCATCCCTGCCGCGGTCGATGAATATGAAAAATTCCGCGCCGCCTGGCACGACCAGCCGCTCGACAAGCAGCTCGGCAATCCGGTGCACCATATCCACAATGGCGCGGTGCCAGACGAGGGTCCGCCGGTCAGCTTCGGGCTGCTGCTCAATCTGGTCGGGGTGCTGGGGTCTGGCGCGACGGCGGAACAGGTATGGGCGTATCTGCGCAACTATGTGCCCGATGCGCGCGCCGAAACCCATGGCCAACTCGACGCGCTGATTGGCCATGCGCTGGCATATAACCGTGATGTCGTGGCCAAGACATTGGCGCGGCGCAAGCCCGCAGCGCATGAGGCCGAAGCCTTGCGCGCGCTTGATGCGGCGCTGAGCGGATTGGCCGACGATGCCGCGGCCGAGGACATTCAGACCATCGTCTACGAGATCGGCAAAAACGGCGGGTTCGACAATCTGCGCGACTGGTTCAAGGCGCTGTACGAGGTGCTGCTGGGGTCGGCGCAGGGGCCGCGCATGGGCAGCTTCATCGCGCTATATGGCATCGCCAACACGCGGAAATTGATCGCTGAGGCGCTGGCGTGACGGTCGCGCGCACCGTCGATGATCTGGCGCTTGAACTGCTCGGCAAGAGCAGCGACGCCCTGTCGATGGCCGAGCGCCGGGTGCTCGAACGCATCCACAGGCGCGAAACGATCAGCAAGGACATGGGCGTCATTCACGATGAAGGCGCCACTTTTGGCGAGCGATTGTCCGATCATGTCGCCGCAGTTGGCGGCAGTTGGGGCTTCATCATCGCTTTTGGGGTAGTGCTATTCGGCTGGATGCTGCTTAACTCGCGCCTGTTGGGTCAGTTTGGCGCGACTTTCGACCCCTATCCGTTCATTTTCCTAAACCTGATGCTGTCGACGCTCGCAGCGATTCAAGCCCCGATCATCATGATGAGCCAGAACCGTCAGGCAAATAAGGACCGGGCAGCCGCATCGCACGACTATGAAGTCAATTTGCGCGCCGAACTGGAGATTCTGCGATTGCACGAAAAGGTCAATCTGCTGATGCAACGCATGACGGCGCTGACCGAGGCGCAAACGAGGAGCGGCAAGGCATGACGGTCATTGTCGCGCGAATGTACCGCGATGGGCGGCTGCTTACCGAATTTGATCCGTGTGCAGGAATTCCGGCAATTGAAAAACCGGAAGATTTTCTGTGGATCGGGCTGCATGAGGCGAGTGATCGCGAGTTGCACGCGATCCAGCACCATCTTGGCCTGCACGAGCTGGCTGTTGAGGATGCGCTCGACCCGCGCCAGTTGCCAAAGATGGAAAGCTATGGCGACCATTTGTTTGTGGTCGCGCGGACAATGTTCCTGAAAGAAACGTCGGGGGATGCGCGGATCGAATATGGCAACACCGCGATGTTTGTCGGGCGCCAGTTCATTGTTACGGTCCGGCACGGGTCCGAACGCGGCCATGCGCGGGTGCGGCAACAGCTTGAGGCGACTCCGTGGCTGTTGCGAAAAGGGGCCGATTATGTGCTCCATGCCATCCTCGATTTCATCGTGGATGGCTATTTCGAGGTTATCGACACGGTCGAGGAACAGGTGCTGGCAATGGAAGACCGCAGCTTCGACAATTTTCTGGGGCGCGCGGAAACGGCGCGGGTGTTCAGCCTGCGCCGCGACCTGTTCCGGTTGACGCGCATCCTGGGGCCGATGGAGGATCTGGCGGGGCGGTTCGTCAACATTGACCTGCCGCAGATCGACCATGACATCGACCCCTATTTCCGCGATCTGGTCGATCATGTGCGGCGCGTGAATTACCGCGTCGCGGGGCTGCGCGACACGCTGACCTCGGTCATCGAAACCAGCGGATTGCTTGAACAGCAGCGGCAGGGGGCGATCACGCGCCAATTGGCGGCCTGGGCGGCGATCCTGGCGGTTCCCACCGCAATTGCCGGAATTTACGGCATGAATTTCGACATCATGCCCGAACTGCGCTTGAAATATGGCTATTTCGTCGTGGTGGGGATCATGGCGACCATTTGCGTCACCCTCTTCATCCGCTTCAAGCGCGCGGGCTGGCTGTAGCGGTCCGCAGCACGGCCGCGTAACCGGGTGCGATGGTCATGGCGCCGTGATGCCCGCGTTCGCCCAGCACGCGGTGGACATCAGCCAAGCGGTAGCAGGGCACGCCCATGAACAGATGATGTTCGGCGTGATAATTCACCCAATAGGGCGCGACCGTTGCGCGCTCGATCCAGCCTGCGCGCGTGGTACGGGCATGGCTGAACGGATCGTCGCTGCCGACGCTGGTACAGGCATGTTCGGCGATATTGCGCAGCCGCAGGAACAGCTGAAATGTCGTTGCGAGCGCTGCCAGCCACAGCAGGAACGGAGTCCAGCCCCACAGCGCCAGCGACAACGCCAGCAGCACGCCTTGCACCAGCAGAAAGCGGCCGACCGAGCGCGCGACGAGGACAGCGCCGCCATTGCTGCCCGTCAGCGACGTTGCCGCTGGGGCCGCCGGGCTGAACGGTGTCCCGGCGCGCGTATCGCGCGCTGCTTCCTGGACCGTATCGCCGCGCAACATTGCGGCCAACCCCTTGGCAGCAAGCATGAACTGCCCCGAGCGCTGCTTGAAGAACGTGATACCGCTCAGATCGCGCAGCATTTTGCGCACCAGACTGCTACTGCTGGTGGGGAAGGGGGCGGAGAGGGCAAGGTCGGGGTCCTCGGCCTGCTGCGTATATTTGTGATGGCGCAGGTGATAGGTGCGATAGGCAAGGAGGTCAGACCCCACCGCTGCCCCCGTCAGCCACTGGCCAAGAAAATTATTCACTCCGCGCCGGGGGTGGAGCAAGCCGTGCGCCGCCTCGTGCATCAGGATGGCCAGACCAAGTTGACGCCCGCCGACTAGGATGATCGCCGCGGCCCAGCCCAGCGGATGCGCGGCCCAGCTTGCCACCGCGATGACGCCGGCAATCACAACCCAGCCATGCACCACTAGCGAGGCGCCGCGCCACGCAGAGACGTGCGTCAGGCTCTGCCACTGCGCGGCAGAAAAGATGCGATCGGCGCGAAGCAGGCGGACGGCGGCCATAGCGCGCTATGTGTGCCTGCAACGCGTCCAGAAGCAATGGATAATTTGCCGCAATAAGGTTTTGGAAACCCATTTCTGGCAATCGTGAATCACGGAATTTCAACCATATCGAGCGGGTAGGACAGTCTTGCCGAACGGGACCATTGCAAGGCGGCAAGCGGCGACGATCGCCAGCGCGGCCAGCCAGAAGATCGGCGATGATCTGTCGCGGCTGCTGCGGGTCGGTCAGCTGTGGATCTATGTCCTGATCGCGCGTGCCAGTGCGCTAATCGTGCTCGCGCTGCTGATGAACCCGTCCGTCCTGTTCGGCGCGCTCGATTTTGTACTGCCCATAGTGGCGGCACTGGTGATCGACGCCGCCATCTGCGGCGCGCATTTTTATGGGCGCAGGCATGGCAGTTTCATCCGCGCCCGCGCCGTGCAGTTCCGTTTCGGAACGCTTGCTGCCGTTGGTATCAGCACTTTTTTCAGCGCCCAGGCCGTTTACGCTGTCAGCGACATGATTGGCTCGCTCGGCGCGGCCGACGCCATTTCGGCGGTGCGGGTCGGTATCATTCTGGTTGGTGCATCGGCAGCTATGGTGTCGCGGCAATGTTTTTTCGTCTTCATCGCAGCGACCGCGCTGGGCGGTACGGCGGGGACATTGTCATTTCCTTATGCGATATTGGCGCTGTACTTCGCAATCATCATCATGACGCTGGTCCGTGCCGATTTGCGCCACCGCCGCCAGGAACTGCTGAACCGCGCCGCGCAGGCGAGCGATCAGGAGCGCGCGCTCAATCTGGTGCGCGATTATGAAACCGCCGGGCGTGGCTGGTTCTGGGAAACCGACCGCCAAGGCAATCTGGTCTATCTGTCGCCGACGGTGGCGGCAAAGCTGGGCACTGTGGCCGCCGAGTTGATCGGCAAGCCGTTCACCGACATCATCCGCAAACGCATCGGCGCCGACGACAACGAGGATCGGACCCTGGGGTTCAGCCTGTCATCCCGCACCCCGTTCAAGGACCTGACCGTGCTAGCGGCGATCAGGAATGAGGAGCGGTGGTGGGCCATTTCGGGCAATCCGATCATCAACGAACTTGGCAATTTCGTGGGCTTTCGCGGCAGCGGCAGCGATTTGACCGAAAAGAAAAAGTCGGAATATGAAATCAACCAGCTCGCCCGCTACGATACGCTGACGGGCCTTGCCAACCGGCTGCACATCAACGAAGTGCTCGAACGCGCGCTGCGAAACCATATTGGTCAGGCGCAGCCCTGCGCGCTGTTCCTGATGGACCTCGACCGCTTCAAGGCGGTCAACGACACGCTGGGCCATCCGGTTGGGGACCAGTTGCTGCAACAGGTGGCAACGCGGATCCGGTCGATCGTCGGCGAAAAGGGTCAGGTCGGGCGGCTGGGCGGCGACGAATTTCAGGTCGTGCTGCCGCAGATTACGCAGCAGGACCGCCTTGCGAGCATCGCCACCAGTATCATCCAGAGCGTGTCGAAACCCTTTTCAATCGATGGCGAACAGGTGCGCATCGGCGCATCGATCGGCATCGCGGTGTCCGAAGGTGAAGGGTTGCCGTCATCGGCTCTGGTACGCAATTCCGATCTGGCGCTCTATGCAGCCAAGGACGCGGGGCGCGGTGTGTGTCGTTTCTACACCGATTCGATGCACGACGTCGCCAGCGAGCGCAAATCGATCGAAGACGCGCTGCGCGATGCCCTGGGCAAGAATGAACTGAAACTTTTGTACCAGCCCATCGTCGATGTCGCGAGCGAGCGCATCACCGGGTTTGAAGCGCTGATCCGCTGGGATCACCCGACGCAGGGGCGGATCAACCCTGCCAAATTCGTGCCGATTGCCGAGGAATCGAACCTGATCATCCCCATCGGCAAATGGATCATCCGCAGCGCCTGCGAAACCATTGCGCGCATGGGTCCCGATTTCCGCGTTGCGGTCAATGTGTCGCCGCGCCAGTTCGTCAACGCCAACTTGCCGTCGGTCGTTGTCAGTTCGGTCGCTGCCGCCGGCATCCGTCCGCAGCAGCTGGAACTGGAAATTACCGAAGGCGTGTTTCTGGA
>JANPIQ010000010.1:0-2324 GCA_031425075.1 Sphingomonadales bacterium | reverse complement strand
ACTGGTCACATCCAAGAAGACACGCTCGTGTCGATAAATCCATAGACTTTCTGGCATCAGTCAAATTCCGCTACCGCAGGTTTCGTTCAACATAGCGTTCACGTTTGGCACTTCGTACCCCACGAACGCTTAGTTGTTGGGCGACGTTTATTTTTGCGGACTACCATAGTTGTTTAATTAAGTCAATATCTTTTATTTCTGTTGGTATGTATTTTGTTACATAAGAGTATGGTTCTCTAAGTATTTTGCATTGGTTAAAGTCTCCGACATATTCAATGATGTAATGTTGTTCTTTGTAAATTCTTTCTCGTCCCGAAGACATGGAATGGTCGGTTTTACCATTAATTTTTATTTCTACTGGATTATTTTTTTTAATTTCGCAAATTTTAAAGTTGTCTCTTATTGGAATACCTATTTCAAAATACCCATAATTTAAGTGTAGTTCAAGCACATCGTCTTGACGTTCTATTTTGAATATGTCAACTTTAACGGGACGGTTCAGATGCAAACAATAATTATAATTTTCATCATTTTTAAAATTAATCTCTTTTGAAGATTGATGTGGGTTGTCATCAGTTATAGTTATCAGGTCACAGGTGTTCAAGTCTGGATTAGTTAGAATTTTTTCGGGAAGGTATAGTTCGTTTTCAAAGATGTGTCCGTTTATTGATTTTATGTCATTCCAAATCAGTTCTGCTTTTCTACCAACAAAAGATTTCTTTGTCTTGTCGTAAACATTTATGTTACGAAAAATTTGTAAAACCTTGACAGGTCGCTTAAATATTATTACTTGTGGTTTCATTTTAAATGTTGCCCAACGATAGGGCTTTGCGATGTTGGGGGATTTGAAAATCGTCTGCCCGGAACCGCTGCCCAATTGAAAAACAAATGTACAAATAAAGTACAAAAGATGATTGAAAAACTTCTGCCCGAACCGCAGCCCAATAGCGAACCAATGCTGATGGGTATTGCTTCTGCCCCAATATTGCAAAACCCGCTGTTGGCGGCTGCTCATTTTGTCGCACGATGTTATTGTACTACCAAAATTTCCACCAAGGGTTTTCCTTTTGAACTTGAATTTCTTTTTCAATAACTGGATTATTTGAAATCTCGGCATAAATAGCTTCTATCTCGTTTTCAATGTCCGATGGATTGAAGAAGACTTCTTTTTTATTTTGTTCATTGTCTTCTGGCAATGCACTTTGAGCCACTGAGTTAGTTTTATTTATGACAACTTCGTCTTCTACACTTACTACGCCATAAATTGTATTGAATACTTTTTTAGTCCAATCAGGTCGGTCAGGAGCGTTCAGTCGAGTTAAGATAGAACCAATTTCACGCAAGGTTTTAGAGAAATAAGGCTCATAGGATTTCCATCTATCTTCTGTTGCAAGAAATTCAAAAGTCTGTTTTAATTGAGTTCTTGCAGAGTAAGTCCCTAACCTTTTCATAATCGCTAATCTAACGTGTTCCTCTGTATCGTTTATAACAGTTTCGTTTAGTAATTCAAAACTAAAAAAATCTCCCAAGTCGCAGAGTAAAATAGATAATCTAATTCTATTTTCATCGGAACATTTTTTGAAAGCTAAATCTAAAACCTCTTGATTTAGCATATATCTTTCTTTAATTTCTGTCAAGTCAGAAACATCAAATGTTGGAATTCTTTCAATTCTCTCTTTTCCAATATGAGGTGCTTCAAACATCCTTGCAAGCATCAATAAAGAATATTGATTTGTCTTGTCAAGTGATACACTTTTTCTAAGAAAAGAAATTCCCAAGTCATAAATTTCATCAGATTTTTCTTCAATTCCAAACGCACAAGTAGAATCTCCTAAGCCATACCAAGCCATAGAGTTTTCGGATTGAGTCAGAACACACCACAAAAAGAAGTGGATTGATGCTGGATATTTTTGCTCGTGGTAATAGATAAGTGCAATTTGTTCATAAAGTGGATAGTCTTCGTCTTCGTCTTCCATTGTTATTTTGATTATTAAATTTGAAACTGTCGAGTGTCGGAGTGTTTTTTTTGAGTTGCCGCCAACGAAAAGGGCTTGTGGTCAGGTGGGGGATTTGAAACTCGTCCGCCCGAACGTCTGCCGATATAAATTACTGATGTTCAATTACTTACAAATGTTCTGTAGGTTTCCGTCCGCCGAAACAAAAGTACAATAAAGTTCCTAATATTCAATTACTTCCGTCAGCCCCCACTTGCCACAAACCCATGTTGAACAAAACCTGCGGTAGCTTCTCGATATTCAAACAGCTGATTATCAATCATTTGTGATAAATATTTCTTACATTTATCATTTCAAACTAAACAATCA
>JANPIQ010000009.1:0-2220 GCA_031425075.1 Sphingomonadales bacterium | reverse complement strand
CTGCTGCCGAAAGTCCGGGACGCAAAACCATGACCGAACCCGAAGATTCAGAAATTGTCCAGCTTGGCCCCCCGGCATAAGCCGTGCCAGAGCACAGGAGTGCAGCCACAACCAGAACCCGTTTTGCGAACGTCATATCATGTCTTCCGTGAAACAATAGTCGCCCGAATATCGCGCGAGACCTCAATCAATCTGCAATGGGGCTGGTTAACAGTTCGCAAGTAGTCTCGCGCCGATTAACAACTTCGTGACCAATCGCGATTACTGCAAACCCATCGGATTGGGTTGGTACGATGTTACGATTTCTCGGATTGATTTTGGGGTGTGCGCTTCTGGTGGACGGCACAGCCTCCGCCCAGGAGCGTCGCGTGACCGACGCGCTTACTCGCGAGGTCATCCAGCCAGCATCGGCGAATGAGGCACTGGCCGACGCCCCGTCGATTCAGACGCAGAATATAGACCCTGCCGCTGGCATCGATCGCGGTTCTGTCCAGGTTGGGGCTGTGAAGGTCACAGGCCTATCGCAGCTTTCGCAAGGCGATTTTGTCGACATCGCTGAAAGTTACGCAGGGCGAAGCCTCGATGTCGCCGGACTGCAAGTGTTGGCGCGCGCCGTTGCCGATCGCGCGCGCAGCCGCGGGTATATTTTTGCCACCGCGGTTGTTCCTCCACAGGAACTGGAAATCGGCATCGTGCAAGTCTTGCTGGATGAAGGTGCAATCGATGAAGTTCGGTTGCAGGGTGCCACCAACCCTCGCGTACGCGACCTGCTGATGAGCCTGGTGGGCACCGCGGTTCGCAAACGCGACATCGAAACGCTTTTGCTGCTCGCCAACGACGTTCCAGGTATCGTGATCCAGCAAACACGCTTCGTTCGCGAAAACGGCCGTGGCATTCTGATCGTTGACGTTTTCGCCGATAACGCGCGGGGCACAGTCAGGATCGACAATGCCGGGTCCGATGCATTCGGCCCGGTGCGCGCGCGTCTCGAAGTCGAGTTCAACGGCATCATCGATGCCGATGATCAATTGGTCACCTTCACGCAAGCAACGCCGTTGCAAGTCCGCGAACTGGTGTTCGGCTCAGCGCGTTACAGCAATATCGTCTCGCGCAGCGGTTTGCAGCTAAGCGTGAACGCCGGTGCGGGTCGCACACGAAATTCCGATGGGGAAACCGGGCGCATATCCAAAGGGCGCAGTCATTTCGCCTCAGTCGCGCTCACGGCGCCGCTCATCCGCTCGAATACTGGCAGCCTCTGGGTCTCTGCCGATCTGGGATATCTCGGCGTTAGGCAAACGTTCGGGAATGGCCTTATTCTTGAGGACGATATTGCCAGCGTTACAGTTTCGGGCTGGGGCAATGTGCGAACCGGCCCGGGGCGGATCCAGGCCGGTGTATCAATCACCCGCGGTATCGGGATTTTGGGTTCGACGCGGGCGGGCGATGTTGCGGCCTCGCGGATTGATGGTTCGGGCCGCTTCACAAAGGCAAATTTGTGGGCAAACTGGTCAGGAAAGCTTGGCGGCGGCTATGCCATACGCTTGGCGACGACCGGACAGATCGCATCGCGGCCCTTGCTGTCGTCGCAGGAAATCGGCCTTGGCGGTCCGAACTATGCGCGCGGGTATGATTTTTCCGAACGTTTTGGCGATCAGGGCGTGATGGGTGTTGCCGAACTGCGCCGTGGCTTTGAACGACGCGTCGGGCCGTTGGATTGGGCGCAGCTCTACGGGTTCGTCGATGGGGGCTATATCGACAATCTTCGCGATGGCTTTGGCGGCGGGACGCTGGTGTCGGGTGGCGGCGGTGTTCGCGCGGGCGTTATCGGTACCGAGATTGGCATCGAAATCGCCAAACCGATCAACGCAGCACGGTTCGATTCGAAGGATCGTTCGCCCAAGGTTAACCTGACTATTGGCTACAGATTCTAGCACGCTGGTTTGGCAATCAGCCCCGCAAAGGGGCAGCGTAAAATCGCACGAGCCCATCTTCCCAGATCGTGGACGGCACTCTGATTTTGACGCTACCGCGCACGCCCCATGACCGCGGCGGAACATGCGGAACATAGCGCGCCTGAAGCGCACCGCCGCCTCCATATCCGAAACGTGTCGTGGTCTGCTTATCGGTCACGTTTCTGGTGAGAACCTTCAGCGACGGGAAGTGTGGAGTAACGTTTAAAGGCGCAAACCCAGCGTTTCGGGATGTCCGGAGATGATGTTG
>JANPIQ010000008.1:0-4957 GCA_031425075.1 Sphingomonadales bacterium | reverse complement strand
GGTCGCGCTCGACGAGACCAGGCTGGTGATGAGGGCAGGGCGGATCAAGGGAATGACGGTGCCGATCGCGGCGATCGCCCATGTGATCACTGACCCGCCTCGCGACCGCATCGACGCTACTGGCACGCTTGATCTCGCGCTGATTGCCCATGCCAATATCCTTGTCGTGCTCAAAACGCCGATTGCGCGGCGTGGGTTGATGCCACGCAGGGCAATCGCTGCCATTGCCCACAGGCTCGATGACCCGGACGGGTTCATTGCTGCGCTCAACGACCGGATTGGCTGATTTCGGGGCTTTTTGATCTGTCCCTTCCTTGCAAGGGCGAATTCCTTATAAGGCGGTGATGATGACGACCGATGATAACGACGCCCCGTCGGCGATTGACCACCTCAAGCGCGAGGCTCGTTTGCCGTGCCAACTCTATCTCATTTCACCGCCGACGATCGACGACGTCTTTTGCGACAGGGTACGCGCGGCTGCCGATGGCGGCGCAATTGCGGCGTTCCAGCTGCGCTTGAAAGGTATAGACGACCATGCCGTCGCGCGGCTGGCCGAGCCTGTACAAAGACTATGTGCCGATCTGGATATCTCTTTTATTGTCAATGACAGCATCGCGATGGCAAGGCGCCTCGGCGCAGACGGGGTTCATTTGGGCCAGTCCGATGGCGATCTGCGCGAGGCACGCGACGTCCTCGGTCGCGATGCGCAGATCGGTGTCACGTGTCATAATAGTCGGCACCTCGCGATGGAGGCGGGAGAAGCAGGTGCCGATTACGTCGCATTCGGTGCGATGTTCCAAAGCGGAACCAAAGATGCGAAAGTGTTCGCCAGTCTGGATATCGTCAACTGGTGGTCGTTAATTTCCCCGATACCCTGCGTGGCGATCGGCGGCGTTACACCTGACAATGCGCGTCCAGTGATCAAGGCAGGCGCAGACTTTATCGCAGCCAGCGGTTCGGTTTGGAATGCTGCTGAAGGACCTGCGAGTGCAGTCAGACGCTTTCACGCGCTGTTCGACGAGCTCGCAACCTGATTTGCACTTCTTCCGCACCAGAGGCGTTCCTCCTTTTTGTTTCGCGTCCTGAGCGTGAAAATTATCCAATCAATTGCCATATGGACGCAGGGTAGCTGCACGCCAAGACCGCGATGGACCGCGAAGACCGCCAAGACGCTGGAACTGTCTTTGCCAGCTCGCGACAGGTGCGCGAAGAACGACGCGGTCCGGCTCCGCCGTGTATGGCTCCACCTTGCCGATCCGCCTCACAGACGCTAGGGCGCGCGCTTTCCGATACAGCGAGCACCATCCATGAAGATCAACGCGGTCGAAATCCGTCCTGGCAATATTCTTGAATATGAAGGCGGGCTGTGGCGCGCGGTCAAGATCCAGCACACGCAGCCGGGCAAGGGCGGCGCGTATATGCAGGTTGAAATGAAGAATCTGCGCGATGGGCGCAAGACCAATGTGCGGTTTCGCTCGGCCGAAAGCGTCGAAAAGGTCCGGCTCGATCAGCGCGACTTCCAGTTTCTTTATGCAGAGGGCGACGATCTGGTTTTCATGAACAAGGAAAATTACGATCAGGTCACGTTGCCGCGCGATCTGCTCGGCGATGCCGCTGCATTTCTGCAAGACGGCATGGATGTCGTCATGGAAATGCACGAAGATGAGGCGCTGTCGGTCGCGCTTCCCGATACGATCGAGGCGGTGATCGCCGAAGCCGATGCCGTGGTTAAGGGGCAAACCGCATCGTCGAGCTACAAGCCCGCAATCCTCGAAAACGGCGTCCGCGTGATGGTGCCGCCGCATATCGGCGCGGGCACCAGGATCGTTGTCGATGTGTATGAACAGACATATGTGAGGCGGGCTGACTGATGCGAGCCAGCTTCTCCGCTTTAGCGGCCCTGCTGCTGGTTGCGGGGCCAGCTGCAATCAGCGCAGGTCCGGCCGCTGCCGAAGACACTGTGTCGATGGCCGATGCGCGGCGTTATGGTGAATGGATGTCGCAGATCATGGCGGCAGATGCCGAACGCCAGAAAGCGTTCAGTGCGATCATGCCGCAGATGAATGCGGCTGTGGCGCGTGTCCGCGATCGCGATTCGGCGCGCGCTGCTGCGGTCGAACTTGCCGCCTTGATCGGCAGCGCTCGTCCGAAATTTGCGACGGCTCAGGCAGCGATCCGGGCAATGCCGCCGCTGCCCGATCCCCTCGATAGCCGCATGCCCTTCCCAACGAAGCAGCTGAAGGCGGATCTGCTTGCCACAGGCGATCGTATCGACGGTTTGCTCGATGCCACCATCGGCCTTGCCAATGCGATGGCGGCCGATGATCGCGCGGCTGCGACGCGTCACGCGAAGTCACTTCGCGAAGGCGCAACATTGCTGATCGACGGGCAACTTCTGCTCGTGCGGGCACGTCGCGCGACCCTGCCCGAGACGGACAGCTCGAACCATGCGCTCGGGCTGATGGACACGTTGTACAACGGCATGAAGCTGACGATGAACCAGCTGTTCCAGCCCGGAGAATGGCCTCGGGCGCGATATCTTGAACTCGCCGACCAGGCCAAAATGCTGTCAGCCAAGGGGCGCGCCGCGCTCGATGCGGAATGGGTCGAAGCCGATCGCCTGCCTGCAAGATCGGCCGATGACAGACGCGCCAAGGCGCTCGAAATGCAGGTTCTCGAAATGGAACGCGAAACCTTTGAGATTGGCGATGCGCTGGCCCAAACGCTCGTTGGGATGTCAGCAGCTTCGGGACAGAATAGCCGTGCGCTGATCCAGCAATTGAATGCCATTGAATCGCGAATAGCCGAAGTTTCGCAAAAGCAGGCTGCCGCCGTTGCAGGAACCCGATAATGCCATCGCACTCCGGACTCATCACGATCATCGACCGCGCGTGCCGCAAGGCAGGGGCAAAACTGCGGCGTGACTTTTATGAAGTGCAGCAGCTTCAGGTTTCGAAGAAAGGCCCTGCTGATTTCGTGACCAAGGCCGATCAACAGTCCGAACGCACGCTGTATGAAGAGCTTGGCAGGGCGCGGCCCGACTGGGGGTTTCTGATGGAGGAAGGCGGCGACATTCCGGGCAATCCGGATAAGCCGCGTTTCATCGTCGACCCGCTCGATGGCACGACCAATTTCCTCCACGGCATCCCGCATTTTGCGATCTCGGTCGCGGTCGAGGAGGAAATGGCGAACGGCAAGCGGGAAATCACCAGCGCGATGATCTATCAGCCGATTACCGACGAAGTGTTCTGGGCCGAACGTGGGCGCGGGGCGTGGGTACAGGAAAACCGGCTGCGCGTATCGGCACGGCGGCATCTCGACGAATGCCTTATCGCGACTGGTATTCCGTTTCTGGGTCATGGCGATTTTGCGCAATGGACGCGGATTTTCGGTGCAGTCGCGCCTGAAGTGGCTGGCATCCGGCGGTTCGGCGCGGCCTCGCTCGATCTTGCGTGGGTGGCCGCCGGACGGTTTGACGGGTTTTGGGAAAGCGGGTTGCAGCCATGGGACGTTGCAGCGGGCATCCTGATGATCCGCGAGGCAGGCGGTTTCGTCACCGATTTCCGTGGGGGCGATCGCGCGATCGAAAGACAGGAAGTGATCGCGGGCAATGATGCAACGCATTCGAAGCTCCAGAAACTGGTGGCGAACGCGCTTCGGTGACTAAGCCGGGGTTTCTTGCCGTCTATCGCTGGACCGTCGAGGAGGAACATTGCGCTGCGTTCGAAATTTGGTGGCGCGATGGCACCGACGCCCTCAAGGCGCATGGCAGCTTTGGATCGAATTTGGCTCGGGAGGATGACGGCCGGTATCTTGGCGTGGCGCTTTGGCCGGATGCCGAGACGCGATCGGCAGCATTTGCCGCGCGGGCAGGGGCCGCCGGTGCATCCGGCGTAACCGCATTCGAGGATGTTGGCAGCGGCACGATCGTCGACATGCGGTGGGATCCCGTCACGGGCTAAGGCCCCCGCAGCCGGAATTCGACGAAGTTTACGAAATGTGGGCATCGAAGCTGAGCCTTTGAAAATCGGAAGTTGACGAACTTGACAACACGTCAATGCCCCGAGCTGCCCAACGATGAGATGTGAAAGGCCGCTTGGGGCATTTGCTACCGCTGCAACCGGGACAGCTGCTTGGTCGACGATCAAGCGTTGAATGATGATAATTTGTTCTATTATTGAAATGTCTTCCCGAATGTCGATCGAGACCTGGGCGCGGCGGATCGAATTCTCCTACGCCGATTGCCCTGAATCCGCCCTATGCTGCGCTTGCGAAGCCTTGGGGACAGGCCTAAAGCGCGCTCGAATCTCGCGCTAATGTGACGGGAAATGGGACGTTCGAAATGCAAGCGGTCGCTGCTGGATATTTGCCGATTTTGTTGTTCATCGCCGTTGCCGTGGCGCTTTCGAGTTTGTTCGTCTTCGCGCCAATGCTGGTATCGCGCGCGACGGGGACGCACAATCCGACGGCCGAAAAGCTCAGCGAATATGAATGCGGTTTCCCCGCGTTCGAAGGCAGCCGGGCGCAGTTCGATGTGCGATTCTATCTCGTCGCGATCCTGTTCATCATCTTCGATCTCGAAGCCGCATTCCTCTTCCCCTGGGCGGTCAGCCTCGAATGGACTGGCTGGGCGGGCTGGATCGGCATGATGATCTTTTTGGCTGAACTGGCGTTAGGTCTCGCATATGCCTGGAAGAAGGGAGCACTCGAATGGGAGTGAACCAGAGTTCGCTGCTGCCATTGCGGCAGACCGATCCGGGCGGCAATGCCACCGGGACGCCGTCGGGGTTGCTGACTGAGGCGCAGCGATCGATCGTTGAGCCCGATCCTGCCTTTTTTTCGGGGCTGAACGACGAACTGTCGAACAAGGGGTATGTTGTCGCGTCGACCGAGGAGCTGTTCCAATGGGCGCGCACCGGGTCTTTGTGGTGGCTGACCTTCGGGCTGGCGTGTTGCG
>JANPIQ010000007.1:0-4053 GCA_031425075.1 Sphingomonadales bacterium | reverse complement strand
GAACAAGCGGTTGAATGCCATCCACGCGGCGTGCGTCAAATCGCTCCGCCGCGGGGTGCGGGTCGAAGCGCTGCTCACCCGGATCGCGCGCAACGACACGATCCGCATGTCGCACGACACGCAAAATCCCAAGGAAATCCGCGATCTGGCGCTTGAATGCGCGCGTGAAGGCGATGGCGTTTGTAGTTGGGACCGGTTCCTGATGACGCCTGCAATTGCCGCGCGGCTTGTCTCCCGCTTGCGCAAGGGCGGCTATTTCCTCGATTCACCTGGCTGGCAAGATCGCCCCGATACAGAAGAGGCCAACAGCAACTGGCTGCTCAAATCGCCGCCCGCCGATGCCCCCTTCCTGCCCGCCGACCGGATTGCCGCTGAGGCCAAGAAAGTCGGCGGCGGCGTGCTGTCGCAGCTCTACCTCGGCAAGATGCCTACTGAAGGCGATGTGGCGCAGGCCACGGTGTTCTTCCTCGCCGATCGCGCGGTCAGCGGCGAAACCTTCATGCCATCAGGGGGCTTGAGCGTCGAACGATCAACCACCGAGCGCGAATTGTTCGGCAGCCCCAAACAGGAACGGCTCGATCAAATGCGTGGCCGCACCGTCTGGGTGTTCGGCGAACATCTCGAAGATTATCTCGCCGAAACGATCCGTCAGTTCGTGACCGACTGCCATGTCGCGCGCGTCGTGGTGTTGACCAAGACGGCAGCGGCGTTCGATGCGTTGCGCGAGGCGCTTTCCGACATTCCCGATGCGCCGATCGTTTCGATCCTGCTCGGTGATGGTGTCGAAGCCGCGATGGATCACGCAATGCTGCAATGGGGCCGGCCGACCACGATCGTATCCACGCCACTGGAAGCGCTGCCAACGCGGCTGTTCGATTTGGACAAGCCTTTGACGCCCGAAGAATTCCGCACCTGCGTCGCCAATAATCTGACGGTCCATTTCCGCGTCGCGCGCAAGGCATCGCTGTACGACGATTGCCAGCTCGTGCTCGTCTCACCCGACGTGCCGCAGGGCGACAAGAGCCCGGCGTTCGCGCTTGCCAATTTCATCAAGACCACGCTGCATTCGTTCACCGTGACGCTAGCTGTTGAAAACGAGCGGCTGGTGCACGATGTGCCGGTCAACCAGATCAACCTTACCCGGCGCGTGCGATCCGAAGAACCGCGCGACCTCGATGAACATCTCGAAGAGGTCCGGCGCTTTGCACGCGCCGAGCTGTTGCTCGGCGCGCCGCGGCCCGACGCGGAAGATTCGCGGTATCGCGCGCGCATCTATCGCGGCATGTCGATGACGGTGTGATGCAGTTTCTGCCATTTGAAAAATCGGCGGCGGCGCTCGCGCAAAGTGCAATCGTCCTTCGCGACTCAGGAGAGGTTGCCGAGGCCGCCGCGCTCGATCAGCGCGTCGCGCGCCAATTGGCCGATCTTTATGCGCGGCTGACCCCGTGGCAGCGCACGCAGGTCGCGCGGCACCCGCAACGGCCGCAATTTGCGCATTTTGCCGCAGGGTTGTTCGACGAATTCACACCGCTGGCGGGCGATCGTGCCTTTGCCGATGACAAGGCGATTATCGGTGGCTTCGCGCGTTTCAATGGCCGCCGGGTGGTCGTGATAGGGCATGCCAAGGGCGATGATACCAAGTCTCGAATCCACCATAATTTCGGGATGGCGCGGCCCGAAGGCTATCGCAAGGCCATCCGGTTGCTCGATCTCGCGGATCGTTTCGGCCTTCCGGTGATTACGCTCGTCGACACCCCCGGTGCGTTTCCCGGGATCGACGCCGAAGCGCGCGGTCAGGCCGAAGCGATCGCGCGGTGCACCGAAAAATGCCTGATGCTCGGCGTGCCGATGGTCGCAGTGATCGTGGGCGAAGGCGGATCGGGCGGCGCGATCGCACTTGCATCGGGCAACCGGATTGTGATGCTCGAAAACGCCGTCTATTCGGTCATTTCACCCGAAGGCTGCGCATCTATCCTGTGGCGCAGCGCAGACCGCGCGCCCGAGGCCGCCGAAGCGATGAAAGTAACCGCCGCCGATTTGCTGCGGCTGGGGGTGATTCACCGGATCGTCTACGAACCAAGCGGAGGCGCACACCGCGATCTTCCCGAAACGGTCAAGCGCGTGGCGCTGGCGATCGAAACCGAACTGGGAGCGATCTCGCATCTGGATGCCGACGCTTTGCGGCATGATCGCCGGAATCATTTCATCCAGCTTGGGCAATTGGGATAGCACTTGGCGCAGCAAGGCGGACAGCGTGCGCCCTCCGCCTGCACTTGCAATTAACCGAGCAGTTCCTGCTCGAGCTTCTTTGCCATGTCTTCGATATTCTCAGGCGGCCATCCGGGGATGTCCATGCCGAGCCGAAGCCCCATGCTCGAAAGCACTTCCTTGATTTCATTCAACGACTTGCGGCCGAAATTGGGCGTCCGCAGCATTTCGGCTTCGGTCTTTTGAACCAGATCGCCGATATAGATGATGATGTCGTTCTTGAGGCAGTTTGCGCTGCGAACCGACAGTTCGAGTTCGTCGACTTTCTTGAGCAGGAAGCGGTTGATCTGATTGGTATCGCTCGACATGTCGGCCTGTGCCGATGGCGCGGCCATCCCGATCATCGGGCTTGAAACCGCCATCGTATCGTCGAAATGAACGAACATCTGCAATTGATCCTGCAAAATGCGCGCAGCATAGGCGAGCGCATCTTCGGGTGTCACGGTGCCGTCGGTTTCGATTGTCAGCGTCAGCTTGTCATAATCGAGTTCCTGCCCGACGCGGGTATTTTCAACCTTGTAGGCCACCTGCCGCACGGGCGAATACAACGCATCGACGGGGATCAGCCCGATCGGCGCATCGGCGGGACGGTTGGCCGATGCCGGCACATAGCCCTTGCCGCTGTCAGCGGTCAGTTCCATGTTAATGACTGCGCCCTGATCAAGGTGGCACAGCACCAAATCGGGGTTCATCACTTCGATATCGCCTGACACGGCAATCTGGCCCGCCTTAACCTCACCGGGGCCGGTGGCCGAAAGCTGGAGCCGCTTGGGCCCATCGCCCTGCATGCGGAGTGCGATCTGTTTCACGTTGAGAACAAGATCGGTCACATCTTCGCGAACGCCGGCGAGCGACGAAAATTCGTGGAGGACATTCTCGATCTTGATCGACGTGACAGCGGCACCCTGAAGCGACGAGAGTAGAACCCGGCGCAGCGCATTGCCGAGCGTCAGGCCAAATCCACGTTCGAGCGGTTCGGCGACAAAACTCGATTTCGTCAGCGGATTTGCCGTTGGACGACGCTCGATCATGTCGGGCTTCTTGAGTTCCTGCCAGTTCTTGGAATTAATGGCCACGATGTTCCCCTTGGGGTTAGGCTGGAGAGGCGTCCCTCCCGTCAGCCGATTGAAACTATATGGTCCTGCGTGTGTTCCACACAGGACGGGCGTCAGACGCCCGATCGTTAGACCCGACGACGTTTCGATGGGCGGACGCCATTGTGCGGGATCGACGTCACGTCGCGGATCGACGTGATGTTGAATCCAACCGTCTGCAACGCACGGAGCGCCGATTCGCGGCCAGAGCCTGGACCCTTGACCTCGACTTCGAGTGTCCGGACGCCGTGTTCGGCGGCCTTCTTGCCCGCGTCCTCGGCAGCGACTTGCGCCGCATAAGGCGTCGATTTGCGGCTGCCTTTAAAGCCCATCATCCCCGCGCTTGACCAGGCAATTGCATTGCCCTGTGCGTCGGTGATGGTGATCATCGTGTTGTTGAAACTGGCATTGACGTGCGCAACGCCTGCCGTGATGTTCTTGCGCTCGCGCTTTTTAATGCGCTGAGGTTCGCGTGCCATGGCTGAATATCCTGAATTCTAAATACTGAATGAAGCGAAGCGAGCCGTCGGGCTTACTTCTTCTTACCGGCGATCGGCTTGGC
Source organism: Sphingomonadales bacterium (assembly GCA_031425075.1). Lineage (GTDB taxonomy): Bacteria > Pseudomonadota > Alphaproteobacteria > Sphingomonadales > Sphingomonadaceae > Aquisediminimonas. Next base: position 129 of record JANPIQ010000007.1, on the reverse strand, counting down.
CTTGCCTTTGCGGGTGCGCGCATTGGTGTGCGTGCGCTGGCCGCGAACAGGGAGCCCCTTGCGGTGACGAAGCCCGCGATAGCTGGCAAGATCCATCAGACGCTTGATGTTCATCGCGGTCTGGCGACG
>JANPIQ010000006.1:0-3100 GCA_031425075.1 Sphingomonadales bacterium | reverse complement strand
ATGCCCGATGGCAATGCGCAGCGCCCGGGTGACGTTGTGACGTCAATGAACGGGCAGACGATCGAGGTGATCAACACCGACGCCGAAGGGCGGCTGGTGCTGTGCGACGTGATGACCTGGGTGCAAGCGCGTTACAAGCCTGCGATCATGGTCGATCTTGCCACGCTGACAGGGGCCATGATCGTGGCGCTGGGCCATGAACATGGCGGGTTGTTCGCCAATGACGATGCACTGGCCGATAGTTTGCTGGCGGCGGGGAAGGCGGTCGGAGATCCACTGTGGCGCTTTCCGCTTTCGCCAGCTTATGACAAAATGATCGACAGTCCGATTGCCGATATCAAGAATGTCGGGCCGCGTGAGGCGGGATCGATCACCGCCGCGCAGTTCCTGCAGCGCTTTGTCGATGACGGCGTCAAATGGGCGCATCTCGATATCGCCGGGATGGTGTGGGCAGCAAAGCCCGGCGCATGCTGGGACAAGGGCGCGACAGGTTACGGCGTGCGACTGCTCGACAGATTCGTTGCGGACAATTTCGAAGGCTGACCGCGCATCAGCCACGTCCCCGCCAACAGCATGATCAGCGGGGTCAGCTGATACCGGTGACGTTCGCCAAATTCGAACCACATATTGATTAGGCAAATAGATGCGAGCAATGCGAAGCTGATGCCGATGATCGGGTCGGTTCGACCTTGCGTACAGACGCGGCGGCACGCAAGGGCGGCACCGCCAAGGATCGCCGCCCACGCAAATTGGAGCGGCGGGGTCAGCATGTTGCGGTCATGGGCTGCAATTGGCGGCGTCATGTGACGATAACCTGAAATCGATCCTTCTTCATAGCCGAACCCGCTGGCGAACGCGGTGATGATGTTCTTGACCCAGTCCAACGGCACTTCAGCGATCCGGGCAATGGCAAGGCCAGCCATCCGGCCTGATCGATCAGGCTCGGGCATTGTGAAAATGTCGTCGGGGAAAGCCACTTTTGCATCGCCCAGCATGACGTTGAGCATGAACCCCGCTGCGGTCGTGAACGGCACGAACTGCCCGAAAATCAGCCAGTTCCTGATCCACCACGGGCTCATCACGAGCACGAAGAACGGCACCGCCCGCAGGCCCAGGCCAAGCAGCCTTCTGAACCCGTAACGTGGGATGAGGACTGCCCCGACTACCAGCGGCATGAGGGCAAGCGCCGCTTGCGTTAATGCCATCAGCGCCCATAGGCTGCCGAATATTGCCGCGTGCCGCCAAGGCTGCCTGCCGCCATCGCCCTCCCAGACCAGGATCGCGCGGACGAACAGCGCGCCCAGCAGCATCGTCTGCATTTCCTTGTTGGGAACGCCAGCGGTGATCGCAAAAGCGGGATAGGCGAAGAAGATCAACGCTGCAGCGCTGCCGGCATCAACATCGCCAAGCCGCGCGCCGATGCTTGTCAGTGCCCAGCAGGTGCAAAGCGCCGTTGCCAGGTTGAGCAGCAATGTTGCCCAGACGCTGTCGCCGAAGACCCCCCACCATCCGGCAAGGATCAGCGGATATAGCGGCGGGAAATAGGCGCGCAGATCCTGCCCATATCGGAAATCGTCGGTCACCATCCCTCGACTGTCGAGAATCGCGCGGGCAAGGTTTGAATAATTCATCGGATCGGCACCCAGTTGCGCGGTGCCGATCAGATCGAGCGATCCTATCCTGATTGCGATGGCAATCGCAGCGACAAGACAGATCCAGATTCCGCGTCGAAGCTGGTCGCGGCTCGCAGCAAAGGTGACCGGCACAAGCGCAGCATAGCCGATCGTGATCAGAAGAGCCGCTGCGTTGGGATCTTTGGAAAGACCGACCACGGCGGCGAGCAATGCACCTGCGGACAGAAACGCGAAGATCATCGTCATCGCAGGCGCGGTCAGGCGATCGAAGGTCATCGGCATAATCCCGCCTACTGGCGCACCTTTGCCATCGCGTTAAGCCCAAATCACGTTCGACCTATCTGCTCGTTGTGCGCCCTCTTGCTCTTTTGCAGCGCACAATTTAGGGGCGCTGGCAATTCTTCTTCCCGTCAAATCAAGGATCGTCCGTCATGGCCGTCACGCGCACCTTTTCGATCATCAAGCCCGATGCCACGCGGCGCAATCTTACCGGCGCTGTCACCAAGATGCTCGAAGAGGCTGGGCTGCGCGTGGTCGCATCGAAGCGCATCCATATGACCAGGGAACAGGCCGAAGGCTTTTACGCAGTCCACAGCGAACGGCCATTTTTCGGCGATCTTGTGTCGTTCATGATTTCAGGTCCGGTCGTCGTGCAGGTTCTTGAAGGCGTAGATGCTGTGAAGCGCAACCGCGATATCATGGGCGCGACCAATCCCGCCAATGCCGACGCAGGGACGATCCGGAAGGAGCTTGCCGAGAGCATCGAAGCCAATTCGGTCCATGGTTCAGACAGCGAAGAAAATGCTGCGATAGAAATCGCTTATTTCTTCAAACCAGAAGAAATTGTTGGCTGAAGCGCAACGCGGATGGATTAGTGCGAGCTAATGCGCACACGCGCAATCCCGGCCAGCGCGCAAAGCAGAGACTGACGACGGCGTGGCGCTTCGACTGTGGGTAAGGCAGGCGCTCAGGACATATTTTGTCACCACGGAATTGGTGCCAAAGCGCAAAGCCTTTGGTTCACGCAGAGGGCGCAAGGTCGCCAGAAAAGCAAAGCGCTCGGAATCCCTCCGCTACCGGGTGAACCTGAATGCAGCGCACGCCCTATGGGCGTCCGTGTCAGTACACGCCGCCTGCGGAGGATCAGGGCGGGGGCAAGCCCCTATGTCATTTACTTCGCAACAGGCCCGTTCCAGCTTGGGGGCGTCGCACAGCGATGGTTCGGACGCCGCCTGCGTCTGGTTTCGTCTGACGACGACCTTGACACCGACGGGGTGGCGGGCCCGGGCCAACAACATGACCGCCACTGGCTTCTGGTTTTTGCTCACGAACCGCGATGCCTCTGAATGGCCAGTTACCACGACAACCTTCAGGCAGCAGTCTGGAAGGTAGAACCCACCCGACCTCGATCGCAATCCGGTTCTGTTGCGGGATGGGCACTATCCACAGGGTCGATCACCCCTGCG
>JANPIQ010000005.1:0-12093 GCA_031425075.1 Sphingomonadales bacterium | reverse complement strand
GGCTGTTGAACAGGCGGAGGGGAGCGACATCGGGGGGGGGAGGGGCGTCGGTCATCGCAGCCCTTTCTTATCCCTCTTGTTGCCAGTCAACTGCGCGCAATCACTTCGGCGGGCAGGTTTCGCCTTCGGGACACAGTCTGCCATCGTCGACCGCCCATAGGTCGTCATTACCAGAGCCTGTAACAGGATCGTCGATGACAGGCTGGAATGCCTGTCCCTCCGGGTCGCGGATCTGGATCAGCATGAAGGGCAGCCGCAGCGTGCCGCGCGCTTCGGGGCTGTCTTCATCGAGCAGGAAGCGGTCGAGATCGCGGATCACATCGCGTTCGATGTTCGGAACATCGAAGGTCAGGCTGCATGACGCGATGTTGAGGATCGCACAGCCATTGATCGTCGATAGGGGGTCGAACAGCCCGCGCTGGCCGGTCGGATCGGTTTGCGATCCGCTATTGATCGACACCAGCCTTAGAAAATCGATCCCGGTAATGAAGCCTGGCAAGGTGGACCCGGTAACCGCGGGATTGATCTGACGCCCGTTGACGATGATCCGGGCCAAAGGATTGTTTGCGATGTTGATCCTCAACCCGCCACTGCCAACCGTCAACCCGCGGCGATCGTCGAAATTGCGCAAATTTGTCGATGCCGCGCCGCTGTTCTGGACGAAAAAGCCGTTGCCGATGTTTACCACGATGCTGTTCGCGCGAAGATAGCCATCATCGTTGGCCGGGAGGCTATTCGTGCCGAGCAAATTGCTGGCCGCAGTGGTCGTCGCAGCTGAGACGATGCCAGGAATCAATCCGAGCTGTGCTGCAACCACATCTTCTGAGGTTAATGACAAGGTGCCAGCAAGACCCTGCTGCGCATCGCGCAGGCTGATCGAGCCTGTTGCGGCGTCGATTTCGATTGCTTGCGATGCCAGGATTTCGAAGCGGTTGTTGCTTGTGAGGCTATTCAGCCTGACGGCGCCTGTGGTGCGCAATTTGCCCGATGTTTCGATCCGCAGCCGGCCTGCACTGCCGATGTTTCCTGCCATTGCTCCGGTCTGGCCATTGGCACCAGTCAGCGTAAGCGTATCGAGAACGACATCGGGGGCCCTATCGTTGAGTGCTGCGCTGACTTGGCTGTCTGGACGGAGGCCGCCACCTGCGGCACCTGTCACGATCACAATGTCGCCAGCGAAGGCGCGCTGAAGTTCGGCGTTGGTCAGGCTGTATCCGGTCGAAACGCCCGTGCCGCCGATGGTCGTTCCAGCGGTCGATATGCTGTTGAACGTGACGCTGCTTGTCCGCCCTTGCGCGCCAATCTGGGCACGTTGCGGATCGACCACGATGTTCGCCGAAGTCAGAGAGATCGCAGACCCTAACGCAGTGCCATTGACCGCAATGTTGGACGCAGTTGCTGCGATATTACGGCGAGCATCAAGGGGTCCGGCCAAATCGGCAGTTCCATTCGCGGTGATGATGATGTCACCCGGACCTGCTTGCGTCGCGGCTGGATTGCCGAAAATTGCCGATGTGGTCAGGGTATTTGCTGTAACATCGGCGCCGCTCGATGTCAGCCGGATGTCACCTCGCGACTGCGCATTGGCCACCGCCAGATTGCCCACGCTCGTCACAATTATGTCGCCTGCCGTTGCGCCGAGCGTGTTGGCGGTCAGACCCGAAAGTGACGTCAGCGCGATGGCGCGTCCATTGGCGTCTATTGTACCGCTCGCCCGAAGATCGGTGGTTGCAGTGATCGCGCCGTTGTCGGCAGTAAGCACGACATTCCCGGTGACATCAAAGCTTGGGACGGTGATGCCCGCTGGCGCGATCACGCTGATCTGGCTTGCCCCGTCGCGCGCGCCGCTCCCCCCGATCAGGTCGAGCGTAACGGCGCCCGGTGTTGCGATCGTGACATCGTTACCGGCGCGGACCGCTGCCCCGCCAACCGACGCAGCGTTTATCGACAGATTATTATGCGCTTCGACCAGAGACTGGACCGACGTGGTACCCGATGTGGAAATGGTGATGTTGCTGCCATCGGGCATCGCGCCATAGCCCATCTCCACAAACAGGCCGGCGCTGCGAACAGTGCCAAGCGATACAGGGCCGGTCGCAGTGATGTCGATATCGTCGCTTGCGGTCACATTGGTGGCAATTACTGAACTAGCAGCATTCAGACGCACATCCGATCCATCCGCATCGACAGTGCTAATGGCAAAAAAGCTACCATAGCCTGTTTCGAGCGACAGCGTGCGATTGTCGCGCGCGATCCCTGTGGTCGTTCCGCTTGCGAGCGCAATCGCACCGCCCGCATCGATGATCAGGTCATCGCCTGCTGTCAGAGCGCCGAGGCCCGCAGCCCCTGCAGTTTGCACAAGGATATCTTCACCTGCAACCCAGTTACCCGAGCCACTGACCGACGTGCCGGTAATGCCGATCATCGTCCGCGCAGACGCGGCGTTGAGCGTGGCCGCACCGTCAGCAATGACGAACACGGTGCCTTCGGATGCAAGCGGGGGGTCGATCAGAAATGTGCCGCGTGCAGTTGCTGACATGATTGTGGCAGCGCCATTGCTTTCGACGAACACATTACCATCGGCTACCAAGGCGCCGGCGATCACACCGCCCAGGCCCTCGCCGCCAATCGAGATATTGCCAGTCGTAGTCGCATTGCCGATGTGCAGCGTTCCCTGGCTCGCAAACACGTCGAGCGATGGCCCGGAAATGACATCGCCAAGCGCAGTGCCATTTGCACCGAAACTGAAGGCCGAAAAGCTGCCGCCCGATTGCGAATTGCCACCGGCAATCGAACCGCCGTTCAGATTTGTGGACAGACCCGCCGTCAGGCTGGCAAAGCCGATGGCCCCTCCCGCCGAAACGCCGATAAATCCGCCCGCCCTTGAATTGCCAAGGATCGCATCTTCACTCGTCGCAATGTCGATATCGCCTTCGGTGATGATCGTGCTCGGGCCGGTTTCGAACCGTGTTGCCCGAACTGTAAAATCATTTGCACTTTCGGCATGATCGACAAAGACGTTGCCGCCGATGTTCAGTACAATGTTGCTATCATCTGCGTCATTGTCTGCGCCGGCACCTGTTGCAATCAACCGGCCGAATGTCGCAGCGCCACTGGTGGTGATCCGAATATCATCGCCCACGCTGACGCCCGCTAGATCGAGATCGCTGTCGGTGTTCAGAGTGAAATCATTGCCCACGGTTATAATACCCGTCGCAATCGTTCCTGAAACATTGGCGATACTCACGCTGCCGAGCAGCGAAGACAGATCACCGGTATTGATACCGCCAACCGCATCAAGGATGATATCGCCATCGTTTGCCACGATATTCCCAGTCGCGATTGCGTTCTGGCTTTCGACAATGACGTCGTTTGCGCCCATAAGTTCGGCAGTTGTAACGCCGAAACCTGTTCCTCGTGCCAACACTTCGATGCTCGATCCGTCGGGCTCGGTCCTGGTATCGATGCCGAAAAAGCCTTCGGTCACGATCAGCGCGCGGTCAGCGCGGCCATTCCCATTGGCGGTGAGCGCGCCCGTGACGATATTTCCGCCGTCGGCGAACACGTCGATTTCATTACCAGCGGCCAGCGAGCCCAGCGCGATTGCCCCCGGCGTCGTCGCCAGAATGTCTTCACCGGCATTCCAGTTGCCCGTGCCTGAAATCGTGGTGCCGGTGATACCGATCATTGATCGCGCCGACGCTGAGTCCAGTCGCGCCGCGCCGCCAGCAATGACGAACACATTGCCGTCGGTCAGGACGATTGGCCCGCCGCCTTCGCCGCCGGCGTCAAAACTATAGGTGCCTCTGGCCGTGGCCGAACCGATTAGGGCATCGCCACTGCTCCGCACCGAAACATCGCCATCTGCTATTAGCGTTCCGGCAGTCACCGAACTCGCGCCGAAGCCGCCGAGATCAATGTCTCCGGTCGAAATGCCGCTGGCAATCGAAAGGGTCCCTTCACTTGTCGAAAGGCTGAGCGTAGGGCCAGAAGCGATGGTCCCGACGTCCGCACCGCTTTGCCCGAATGCCGAAAAGCTGCCGCCCGATGTGGAATTTCCACCGGCGATGGTGTTTCCGAACAAATTGACAAACTCGCCTGCCACCAGGCTGGCAAAGGAAATATCGCCGCCCGCAAACACGCTGATTGCCTGGCCGGCAGTCGAATTGCCGAGCACGGCATCCCCGCTCGTGTTGATGACGATATCGCCCTCAGCCACGATCGAATTCACTCCCGTTTCAAACCGGGCGGCTTGAACGCGAAAATCGTTCGCACTATCGGCGTGGACCACGGTCGCGTTGCCACCAATTTCCAGGATGATGTTGCTTAGATCGAAATCATCGTCTTCGCCGGTTGCATTCGAAGTCAATCGCCCCAGCGTTGCATTGCCGGTGGTGGTGATGCGGATATCGTCGCCTACGGTAATGCCACCAAAATCGAGATCGCTTTGCGTCGTGAGCGTGAAATCATTGCCAACCGCGATCAATCCGGTTGTGATCGTGGCATCTCCATTGGCAAGCCTGACGCTGCCGAGACTTGCCGTCAGGTCGCCGGTAACGATTGCGCCAGGCGCGCTGATGTCGATGCTGGCCGACGAAGAACCAAGGTTACTGGTTGTAATGGTATCGGCGGACAACAGAGTGACCTGTTGATTGGCGTTGATATTACCACCCCTGATGCCGCCGAACCGGGATTCTATCCCCACGGTACCCGACAGGCTTCCGATCGTTGCAAACGCCACATCGCTTCCTGATGCCGTCACATCGAACGATGCTGAAAGTGCACCCACCTCAATCGTGCCAGCGGCAACGAGGCTTACCGATCCGGCTGCACCGTTGATCAGGAAAATGCTGTCCGACGATTCAAACCGGATGTTGTCGCTGGCAGAAGCATCGTTGATCACAATATTGCCCGCGCGGATGGCGTTGTCGCCATTGCCGACGCTTGCATTGCCAACCGACAAGAAACCCGAAATGGCAAGGGTGCCGGTTTCGATGATTACGCCGTTAGCGTCGATGGTGTTGAAAGGATTGAACGAGGATAATCCCGCCAGAGTTATAGCACCATTGGTGCCAATGCTCAGCGTATTGCCTGCACTGATACTTCCGAGTGTGAAATTGCCATTGGCACCAGTTACGCTGCCAAATCCCAATTCGGCGAATATACGGACGTCGACACCTGTGATTTCTGCGGCTTCGGCAAGGCGTATTTGACCCAGCAGCGACCCGGCTGGCTGCGCGAAGATGTCAACCGCGTCACCGGACACGAACGCGTTATCGAAAAGTGTCAGATCGCCGGTTGTAATGCTGATTGTGCTATCCGAGCGTGCCTGTGACGAATTGCCGAAGCTTATCAGCCCCGCACTCTGAACGGTAAGGCCGGAATTTCCAGCGACAATCGAGGCTTCGCCACCAATTTCGATGAGATCGCGTGCATCCAAGCTGATGCCGGTTGCGCTCAACTCTGCACCCGCATCGACAACAATGCGGTTTGCGCCGCCAAGCGAAACCGACGTCCCGCCGTCGATGCTGCCGATGCAAAGATCGCCTTCAAGACACGTTCCTGTAAGCAGTCCCGAATCGTCGCGTGCGGCAATGCCTGTCGACGGCGCGTTGACGATCTGTGTTGATACGATATCGGCCTCAACGCTCGTCGCGCGCAGTGAGATGGCTTCGGCGGTCAGCGTCGCGGTGTTGCCCGTTGCGATCAATCGCGCCGCGTCACCAATCAACGACGATACATCGCCCGGATCGCGCCCGGCCACATCGGTCAGCGCCCCGGCGCCCAAGACGATAGACCCAAAGCGCCCGTTCCCGATATCGGGCGCAAGATCGATCGCCGAAGTCAATCGCGCGTCATTCAGGCTGATATTGTCACCGGCTTCAGCGATAATGTTGTTGTTCGCAGCGATGTTCGCGCCATTGCCGAACGATATGCTGCCGCCCGCGCGCAGGGCGATGCTGCCCGTGGCAGACAGGCTATCGACGATGCTGATATCGCCGAGCGAATATTCGGTATTCGAAAAGAACTGGTTGTGGCCAGCGCGAATATCGATGACGCCGCCACTGATCCCGCCTTCGAATGCCGCAGGCGATCCTGTGGTCTGCGACTTCCCGACAATAGCGTCGAAGCCTGCCGAGACTGTGATTCCCGCCGATGACAGCATGTCTGCGATTGAGATGCTGCCAAAATCCGCGCGCAGCGCAATTCCGCTATCACCGACCGCAACCAAACGCGTACCTACGAGAGCATCAATCCCGGAAAATCCACGAATATCGATCGAACCGGCGGTGATCGTATCGTTACTTCCGAGTTGATTTGCGTGTTGCGCGACCACTTGGCCGAACGCATCGACGCGAAACTGTCCTCCGACATCGATACCACCATTCGCGTCGGCATTCACAAGTACGTCACCTGTCGTCTCGATAACGACATCGCCTGTGATCAGACTTCGGGTCATCCCCGTATCGAAGCGGATTTGTCCGCCGGAGTTGCCAAGTGCCTGAATGTCGAGGCTGCCAAAGACGAACGGGTTCTGATCTTCGGGTCCGTTCGTTGTCAGGCTGACACTGCCGCCGCCGCCACCGACCCCCAAATCGCTGTTCCGTCCGTTTGAGATCAACTGGACGATGCCCGCCTCAATCCTTCCGAGCGTTTCGCCATTCGTAATCTCGGACAGGAAATTCAGACTGCCACCGTTGCCGAACGCGAAACCATTTTCACCACCCCCGCGGACGCCAGCGTCGCCAATCGCGCCTTCGGATCCTGCTACACCTGTCACACCGTTGGTGCCGTATCCGCTTTCGCCACCAAGGCCGCCTCCGCCCGCACTGCCGCCAAGGCCCGCCACGCCAGCTTCGCCAGCTATTCCACTGACCGACCCCACGCCATCGGCAGCAATCGTCACATCGCCCAGCGTGATGAGCCCGCTCAACGCATCGATCTGTACCGCCCCGCCATCGCCAAAGCCTCCGCCTCCAGCGGTGCCGCCGTCACCAGCAGCGCCGCCCTGGCCACCGTTACCGCCTCTGCCACCATTGCCGGCGTCGAACGACGGAGAGAAGGAGAAATTGTCCGCACCACGACCACCTGTTCCGCCGGCACCACCGGCGCCACCAGTCCCACCGTTACCGCCTGATCCGCCGGTCGCCCCAAACCCGTTGAGCTCGAGAGTCAGACTGTCGAAGTTGATCCGGGCCTGCGAACTCGAAAGCGCAAACCGGCCACCGGATCCGTTTCCGCCCATACCGCCCGCCCCGCCGGTCAGCCCAGCGGTGCCATTGGTCCCGTTGGCACCAAACTGCCCGTCAGGATCGGTCGCCAGATTGCCGTCCGCGCCGTTGGCACCCGGCGTGCCATCGGTGCCCACGCTTCCCGTGCCGCCACTTCCCCCGACGCCGCCTCTACCTGTAATGGCAAAGCTGAATGCACCACCATTCAGCGTCGCACCATCTGCCGCGCTGATCGCCAGCCGCCCGCCGGTGCCGGCGCCGCCAGTGCCACCGGTCGATCCGGTCAACCCCGAGCCTCCTGCACCACCGGTTGCATCGGCGAGGAAGACATTGTTTTCGCCGAGCGTCGTCGTTCCCGAGCCGCTTACACCGATCGTAATCTGACCGGCGGCGGCATTCCCGCCGTCGCGGCCGGTGCCGCTGCCGGCGCCCATCGCCGAACGAGAGTTTCCGGCGTCGCCGCCCGATGCGGAAACATCGAAACGCATGTTACCCACGATGAGCGATGGATCGGACAGCGTGAAGCCTGATTGCAAGATCGCACCACCCGTAGCGTTTCCGCCACTACCACCCAACCCGGTTGTGCCATCGCCACCTTCGCCGCCGACCGCGTTGGCTCTGTAGTCGATCGCCGAAAGCGCCGTGCCGGAAAGACCGGTAACCTCGATCGTCCCCGCAGACGCATTGCCGCCCGCACCACCGCCCAACCCGTCCCCGCCAGCCTCTGCAAACGCACCGACGTTGACAGTGATCGGACCCGATCTTTCGAAACCGATATTGGTGCCGCCGCCGATAATTCCCAAGGTTGCGGCTCCGCCAAAGGCGTTTCCGGCTGCAGCGCCGCTGGACATACCCTGATCCGAAAAGCCGCCACGACCACCGATGCCGATCGCGTCAGCCGACACCGACCCGACCGAAACCGTGATGTTGTTTCCACCACGAAGGAAACGCACCACACCCCCACGACCTACGCCGCCCGCGCCAGCAGGCGCAGAGCCGCTGCCAATAATGCCTTGCCCACCGGAACCGTTCGCAACCAGTTGCACATCGCCAGCAATAACGTCGCTATTAAGCGCGAGTTCGGCGGTTCCCCCAACACCATTGCCGCCGCCATCGCCGCCAAACGCCGTCGATGAAATGCGGATTGTCTCGGTTGACGTCGCTACTGCCGTTGTGACGCTGGCCGTGCCGCCAGCTGCTGATCCGCCCTGGCCACTAATGGCACCATACCCAGATTCGCTGCCTCCCTGTCCGCCGAAGCCTTCGGCACCCACGGTCACATTGGAAAAATTCTGGCTGCCGCCCGTGATGATCAGCGCTGCGGTTCCGCCTGTGGCATTGCCTCCGGTATCGCCAGCCCCGACCCCCTGGCCGCCGGCTGCGCTCGCTTCAAGATTGGGTCGGATACGCGCTGATAGGGGTGCCGTGCCGATCACATCGAGCGTCGTCGTGCCACCTATGGCATTCCCACCGCTTTCTCCATCGCCTCCGCGATTTGTGCCGCCCAGTGCGACATTCAAAGCCGATCCGCCGCCATAGCCGATCTCAAGGCTCGCCAGTCCCTGCAACGTCAGTGCGGCTGTGCCACCCGATGCATCGCCGCCGCGACCGGACGCACCGCTGCCAGCTGCAAAACCGCCATTGCCGCCAATGGCGCCGTATCGAAGCTCGATCCCGTTGGACAAAAGGGTTCCGCTGCCCAGCGTCAAGGCGACGCCGCCTGCAAGGGCACTGCCCCCCGGTCCTGCGTCGACGGCTATTCCACCTTCGCCTCCATTATTGCCGTCACCACCACTGCCGCCATTGGCGATGCTCGACGCGGTGATCGATCTCCAATCGGCCCGACCGCTGCTGATATCCAGAAGGATGTTGCCAGCGCGTGCACCGCCGCCCCGTCCGCTATCGGTAATGCCATCGCCTTGGCTGCCGCTGCCGCCATCTGCATCTGTGCTCGCGGTCAGGTTGTCGATCCGGCTAAATCCCGACAATTGTCTGATCGTGATGCTGCCAGCAGTCGCTTGTGTGCCATCGCCCGAGAAGGTCGAAACATTGCCCGACCCGCTTTCGGCCGACACGGCGTTGAAGTTTAGCGCTTGCACTTCAAAATGCGACGGTGCGGCAGGGCCCCCTGCAACGCCAATCGTGAGGGTCAGCGTTCCCGCACGGCCATCGCCACCGCGGACTCCAAGCGGTGTGCCGAAATTGTCGACACGCGTTGATCCAGCAAAGGCATCGACCGATACCAGCAACTCGCTGCCTAATTCCATCCGGCCATTGTTTGTCACGATATCGATCGTGCCACCCAGGGCATCGCCGCCGATGACCCCCGCACCGGCGGTCGCCGTCGCGGACAACCGGTTGAATGCCCCGCTGTTGGTGACGATTATTGCGCCATTGCGGGTTTCGACCCTGACCGATCCGGCCTCTGCCGACCCACCGGTTGCGTTGCCATCTGATCCGATCGCATCGGCAGTCAGATCGATCGCGGCAACCGACATCGCCGTGCCATCGGCAATCAATTCGACGTTGCCGCCCTGTGCAGCGCTATTAGCCGCATTTGCATTGGTTCCACTGCCAAATGCCGAGCCCGATAACGAAAACGAGCTTGCGCTGAATATGCCGCCGGTCGTGACAAACGATATCGTACCGCCGGCGATGTTCGATGCGCCGCCCAGCATTTCCATTTCGTCGAGCGACATAAATCCCTGGTCTGGGTTCGCGCCTCCGCCACGCGCCGCAGGTCCAAAGCCGCCTTCACCACCGCCAAAGATCGAGGCATTGCCGCGCAGCGACAAATTGCCCGATATCGCAAGATTTGGTCGGTTCAATCCGACGATAACTGTGCCTCCGGCTGCTGATGCAGAACCACCATTTTCGGCAATGGTCGCGCTTGCATCAAGAACGAAGTTGTCGGCGGTTACTGTCCCGCCGGTGAGCGCGAGTCCGATCGACCCACCGGCTGCGCTTGCGCCATCCTGACCTTCGCCCGACGCGTCGAGCCGAACGAACGATGCGTTTAGTGTGGCGTCGTTGATCGATAGAATAGCGCTGCCGCCCTGAGCAACTTCTCCGCCGACGCGCGATCGCGCACCGGCGTCGATATCGAGTATGGACGCGGCCAGACTGCCGCCTCCAGAAAGTGATACTGTTGATCGTCCGCCCAACGAAATCGGATCGAAAATGCCCGAATTAGTTATGACCCTTACAAAACTTGCCGAAACCGAGCCGCCGCCGATGTCGAGCAGAGCAGTAGATGGCCGCGCCACGCCTCCGATGAACTGGGTTGGCCCGCCATCGACCACCAGGTCGCCGGCAACAGCAATATTACCACGCGCGCCGCCGGCCACGGGGTCGAACGTCGAAACTACCGCTGCTCTCGCCCCATCGGTGCTGTTTTTGGTTTGCACGAAAGCGCTGCCGGCAACAGTGATCGATTGATTGTTGCCCGCGCTCAGCAGCGCTTCCCGGCCGGCGGCGATCGAAAGACCCCCGCCGAAGGCCAGTGACGAACCGAACCCGGGTGTTACGATCACATCGCCGTCGGCACGTAAGTCGGTGAAATTCCGGAAGTCCACCGGCCCGCTGCCACCGACCTGCAACCTGGCGGGCGACCCGCCGCTGGTCAGGCCGTTATCGGGGTCGCGTGTCTCGTTGATTCCCGAACCTGCGGACAGAATTATGGCGCCATCGACCACCACCCCTTCGGTCGCTGCCTGATATCCCAAAGTGCCGCCAACGAGCATCGTGATCGCATCGTTCTTCGCAACCGACGCCATGTAGATCCGGCGCTTGTCTTCAAAATCGACAGGCGCATCGCTGGTGGTCGAGCCTGTATGCGTGATCGCGTTTGATACGCCTGTGCCCGTCCTGATCGCGATGCCGAACAGACGATCCTGGATATACAGATCGGCCGCCTCTGCCGCGACATAAACGGCACTGCCGTTGACAAATACGTTGCCGCCCTGACTGATCTGCGGTGCCACAAGCGCAACGTAGCTTCCCGAACGCAACGCATCGATCCGCGCCCCGGCTTCGATCGTGATTGCCGCGTTGGGATTAGTCGCCTGCCCGAACGACAATTGTCCGGTGGGGCCAAAAGCGAGGTTGCTTGTCAGGCTGATATCGCTCGCGGTGAGCACCAGGTTGCCGACATCGAACACCGAACCTGCGCCCGCAATGATCCCGTTGGGGCTGTAGAAAAACACGCTTCCCCCCGGTTGCGAAGCGATCCTTGAAGTGATCGTGCCATCGAACCGGATGCCGCGCGCTGCGGCTGCACCTGTGGGTATGATGCGATTGAGGATCGTGAAATCGGAAACATTGGTGCCAGCAACAAAATTGGCGGTTGCACCTGTTGGAAGGAATATGATCGGCGCCGTGCCGCTTCCTGTATCGTTTGGCGTCCAGTTGATAACCGCGCGGACTTCGGAGGGCACGACGTTCGTGGTGTTGATTGCGATGGTGTCGAGATTGGGTGTTCGCGCGATGTTGATAACGCCATCGCCGGCCAGCACCGTTGGCGGTGTGAATGTGCCATCGAACGCCTGCGCGCGCACGATCTGAGGCATGAGCGCCAGCGCCGCAACCGCGCATCCACCGAGCAGCGAATATCGCGAGGACCCACCAGCAAATGTAGGTTTCATATTGCCGTCAAGATACGCCATCAGTCTGGCCTTTCAAAAACACGCGCCACATTATCGCCCAATCCAGGGCAAAATCTTTATCGTCAGATTGGCAAGGATCCGGACATCTGACCGTTGTGTTTGCAGC
Source organism: Sphingomonadales bacterium (assembly GCA_031425075.1). Classification (GTDB taxonomy): domain Bacteria; phylum Pseudomonadota; class Alphaproteobacteria; order Sphingomonadales; family Sphingomonadaceae; genus Aquisediminimonas. The sequence continues at coordinate 91 of JANPIQ010000005.1, read as the reverse complement.
CCCGCGCGCTTTAGGGGAACGGCAGCGGCAAGATCGAACCGCACTCTGTCTCCATAGGCAAAGCGCAAGCCGCCTCCCGCCGAGTAGAGTT
>JANPIQ010000004.1:0-1755 GCA_031425075.1 Sphingomonadales bacterium | reverse complement strand
GCAGCCCGCCCTATGCGAGCCTCCAATCGCGTTCGGGCAGCATTGAGCGTTCTCCTGTTGGCCATCCCTGCCCTGCTCATCCGCGCTACCTTGCGCAGCTCGTCGATCATCGCACCTCTGATCCTTACCGACGCATAGGGTGAAAACCCCACACCCCTGTCTTCGAACCCGTTAGCCGCTTCGATCAGTGCGACGATGCCGATCTGGATCAGATCTTCGATCGCAATCGCCGATGACATCCGCGAACTCACATGCCACGCCACGCGTCGCACAAGCTGAAGATGGCTTGTGACCAGGGCATCGCGATCGGGCGCGTTGCGTTGACGGGTATAGGTCAGCTGCGGACTGGCCCATTGTCTGGTGTCAGGCATGTCCGTCTCCAGAATGATTGCCCGGCGGCAATGCGGCAGGCTCGGCCATACCGCCCACAATTGCAGCCACCTCGACCTGAAGCCGTTCGGGAATTTCGAGGAACGACAAGACCGGAATTTCGCCCACTTGCGCCCGTAACAGCCGCGAGACCGCTGCCCGGCACACTGGCGATGTGATAACGGCAAAGCTCCGCGCGGCCATTGTCAGCGGCTGGATCGCTCCGTCCAACGCACTGGTCAGCCTTCGCGCAAGCGTCGGTTCGAACGGCCAGGCTGCGGTGCCGCCTATCCTTACCGCCTGAACCAAAAGCTGTTCTAGATCGGAATCGAACGTAACAGCTTGAAGCGGCATGCCAAGCGGCACGATCGTCTGCACGATTTGCGCCCCGATCCGCTGACGTACCTCTTCGACCAATACGGCCTGTTCAAACCCTGCCGCTGCGACTTCGGCCAGAGCGCCCGCGATGCTCCGGAAATCGCGCAGCGGCACACGCTCGGCAAGAAGCGCCCGGCAGAGGCTGGCAATAGCGATCAGCGAATAGGGCTGAGGATGAAGGCTCTTGGCAAGATGAGGATAGGAATCGCGTAACGCATCGAGAATCGCCTGAGCATCGTCGAGACCGAAAAGCTCGGATGCTGTCATGGAGAGCAGGTTGTTAAGGTGCGTTGCGATGACAGTCGGCGGATCGACGACGGTATAGCCCGCCGCGATTGCGTCGGATCGTTTGTCGTTTGAAATCCAGAGCGCATCGAGGCCGAAGCTCGGGTCTTTGACCGCGCGCCCATCGACTCCTGCCAGCGGCTCACCTGAATCGAGCGCAAGCAGTTCGTGCGGCCAGACCCGATCTTCACCCCGTATGACGCCAGCGATGCGGATCCGGTATGTGTTTGCCGAAAGCGATAGGTCGTCTTGCACCTTCACCAGCGGGAGCACGAAACCGAGCTCGCGCGATAATTGCCGCCGTATCCCGGTGATGCGGTTCATCAACGGTGCGCCCTTGCGGTCATCAACAAGATCGACGAGCGAGTAACCCAGTTCAAGGATCACCGGCGCTGGTTCGGACACGTCGTTCCAGCTAATTTCGGCTGGCGTCTCTGTGATGATTGGAAGCGCTGAATCCGAATTTGCCTGCTGCTCACGCTTTCGCAGGATCATGAAGATACTGCCTGCCAGTGCCGCTGCTGGCAGGATGATGAGCTGCGGCATGGACGGTACCAGACCCAACGCGACCAATATGCCCGCCACCGGCCCCCAAGCCCGTGCGTGTCCGAATTGACTGGAGATCTGGCCCGACAGATCGAGCGGGGAGGTAACTCGCGTGACAATCGATGCGGCCGCGATCGACAGCATGAGCGCCGGCACTTGCGCGACCAGCGCATCTCC
>JANPIQ010000003.1:0-2453 GCA_031425075.1 Sphingomonadales bacterium | reverse complement strand
CCTGACGGCGGAAGAAGTCGCCGACGAGGAAAGTTTCTGGCACTCGAACATATACCGCACATTTCATCGCTTGGCGCGTCGCGAATTAACGGCCCGCGCGGATGCCGACCGACTGATCGTGGAGGAGAATGGGCGTTTTCTCTTGTGGGTACGCCAGAATGCGAGCGGCGAACCGATCGCGTTTGGCACAAACCTTACGCAGGAAGGAACGACCTTTGGCCCTCTAGTTCAGGCGGGGCCGTTGCGATTTCCTTCGTTCTCGATTCGCGATGGAGGACGCTGGCGCGCGATCATTCGCAGCTTTTTTGTTGATCCTGATCTTTCGGATACCAGCTTCCAGCGGTCGAATAATTCATTGCCAAAATAGAATTGTGTGAAGCGAGCGTGTCGCCATTCCGCTCGCTGGACCGTAAAACCCGACAGTCAGCAATCCCCAACATATAGGACAATTCGACCCCATGTTCTTTCAATGTTCTTGACAGGATAACTCCTATATCAGTATAGCCCGCCCCGTCACTTCATCCGTTGCTAGCGCGACTGGGGTGACAAGGCGCCGGGGTTTGACACCCCTCGGCAACGGCTGGTGCGACACAGGGTCGTGCGGCAGGGCACCGTCTCCTCGACGAAAAAGGAGCAGTCCTTGCGCGGAAGCCAGTCCGGGCATGCAGGTGACCTAACGGGTGCTCGAAAGGCATCAATTCGGTCATCATCGGTGGCGGACCTTCGGGGCCAGTCATCGGGATAATGCGGGGTCGTTATGAGCGCCTCTCCTCGCACGATCGGTATGTGGCACCGGGCAGCGATGGGATCCGGTTCGGGGCAATCCCCCGACTTAAGGGCAATTCCACGATGTAAAGGCCGCGGTTCGGGGGCTTATGCCTGGTATCCCCCGAACCTGTAAGACTCGACTGACAGTCAGGACCGCTGCGCGCCCTTGCGCAGTTGCACCAGCCGCCCTTCCTTTTGGGCACAACTCTCGACCCGCCCCGGGCTTCTCGGCGGCGGGCGGGGGTGTTTGTGTCGAGAGCGCAAGAAGAAGCATGGTTCACGCAGAGGGCGCAGAGTTCGCAAAGGGCGCAGAGACTGCGTGCTTAAGCGACAAAACTGCGCGAAGCGCTCTCCATTTCGCCACAGTTTGAAGGCGCGTGCCGCGCATAGCGACAGCTTCAAATTCTCTGCGCCCTTTGCGAACTCTGCGCCTCTGCGCAAACAATACAAAGTGTCAGCCGCCGCACAGTCTCAGGACGAGGTCGCACAGATCGCCGTTGCCCATTCCGCGCCCAAACGATAGGCGCAGCGCAGCAGGAGAGACTCAGCCGATATGAAAACCCGTGCCGCCGTCGCGTTTGCCGCCAAACAGCCGCTCGAAATCGTCGAGGTCGATCTCGATGGGCCGAAGGCGGGCGAGGTGCTGGTCGAGATCATGGCGACGGGGATTTGCCACACCGATTCCTACACCCTCGACGGGTTCGATTCCGAGGGCATTTTTCCGAGCATTCTCGGGCATGAAGGGGCGGGGATCGTCCGTGAGGTGGGGGCAGGCGTAACCAGCGTAAAGCCCGGCGATCATGTCATTCCGCTTTACACCCCCGAATGTCGCCAGTGCAAAAGCTGCCTGTCAGGCAAGACCAATCTCTGCACCGCGATCCGCGCGACGCAGGGGAAGGGGCTGATGCCCGATGGCACGTCACGGTTCAGCTATAAGGGCGAGCCGATCTTTCACTATATGGGCTGTTCAACCTTCTCGAACTTCACTGTTCTCCCAGAAATCGCGGTCGCGAAAATTCGTGACGACGCGCCGTTCAACAGCGCTTGTTATGTTGGCTGCGGGGTCACGACCGGTGTTGGTGCGGTGGTCAATACGGCCAAGGTTCAGGCGGGTGAGAATATCGTCGTGTTCGGGCTCGGCGGGATCGGGCTCAATGTGATTCAGGGCGCGCGGATGGTGGGTGCGGATCGGATCATCGGCGTCGATATCAACCCCGATCGCGAAGACTGGGGCCGGAAATTCGGGATGACGCACTTCATCAATTCGAAAGGTTTGGGTCGCGAGGAAACCATCGCCAAAATCCTCGAACTGACCGATGGCGGGGCCGATTACAGCTTCGATGCAACGGGCAATACCGAGGTGATGCGCACCGCACTCGAAAGCTGCCATCGCGGCTGGGGGACAAGCATCATCATCGGCGTCGCCGAAGCGGGCAAGGAAATCGCAACGCGACCATTCCAGCTCGTCACCGGGCGCAACTGGCGCGGCACTGCGTTCGGCGGTGCTAAGGGCCGCACCGACGTTCCCAAGATCGTCGACTGGTATATGAACGGCAAGATCGAGATCGACCCGATAATCACCCATGTGCTGTGTCTCGAAGAGATCAACACCGGTTTCGACCTGATGCACGCAGGCAAAAGCATCCGCAGCGTCGTGGTGTTTTGAAGGTTTCACAACAGGAGGA
>JANPIQ010000002.1:0-6405 GCA_031425075.1 Sphingomonadales bacterium | reverse complement strand
GATACGCTGATCGGGTTCGACATATCGACAAGCCTGGCATGGCAGGATGCAGGGGCCTATTTCCCCGGATGGGATGCCTCGCCACCTTCGGCACGTGCGCTTTGGCAGATGATCGACCGACTGTGCGAAAGCGATGCCAATCTGGGGGCCAACAGCTTTGTCGATCATGCCATCGCCTCAGCTTACTTCAGGCGGCATGGCGGGAGAACGGGGGCGCTGTTCGGCAACGGCGCGGGCCGGTTTCGGGTTGTCGAAAACGCAAGCCGCGATCAGCGGATCGCCAGCCCCTATAGCAATTTCAACCTCGTCGGTGCGGCACAGGTTGGCAAATCGAGCCTGACGGGGATGCGCATGTTGCACCGGCTGATCGGTGCAATACCCGTCTGGCCATTCGATCCCTTGCCCGGCTCAGGCCCGCTGATCGTCGAAATCTACACAAGCATTGCGGCTGTTTATGCTGGCATTCCCAAGGGCCGCGCCAAAGTTCGCGATCCTGCAACGCTTGATCGCGCGCTGGCCGCACTCGGGTCGGAGCCACATCGGCCGCTTCCCCGCTATGATGATCACGCCACCGATGCGATTGTGACGGCAGCGTGGTTACGCAGCGCGCATCGCGATCCGCAGCTCTGGAGCCCTCGACAGTTGACGCCCGAGATCGCGCAAACCGAGGGCTGGACATTCGGCGTCCGCTAACCGGCGAACACATCGCGATACTGGTCGCGCAGCAGATTTTTCTGGACCTTCCCCATGGCGTTGCGCGGCAATTCATCGACGATGGCAAAATGGCGGGGATGTTTGAAGCGGGCTAGCTTTTCCGAAACTGCGGCTTCGATCGCGGCGACATCATCGGTCCCTGTGACGACCGCCACCACGGTTTCGCCGAAATCGGGATGTGCGATGCCGATCACGGCACTTTCCCCGACGCCCGGCACGCTGTCGATCACCGTTTCGATCTCTTTGGGGTAGATATTGTATCCGCCTGAAATGATCAGATCCTTGCTGCGCCCGGCGATGGAGATGCGGCCATCATCAGCCATGGTGCCAAGATCGCCGGTGATGAACCAGCCATCGTCGCGCATGTCCTCAGCGGTTTTTTCGGGGTTGCGCCAATAACCTTTGAAGACGTTGGGGCCGCGCAGCTCGATCATGCCGATTTCGCCGCAGGGAGCCTCGCTGCCCTTAGAATCGGCGATGCGCACGTCTGTATCGGGGAGGGCAAATCCGACGGTGCCGGCCATCCGCGCGCCATCGAGCGGGTTCGATGCGATGATCCCCGTCTCGGTCATGCCGTAACGTTCGAGGATGGCATGGCCCGTTCGCTCTTCAAAGTCATGGTGCGTATCGGCCAGCAACGGGGCCGATCCCGAAACAAACAGCCGCATGGCCGCAGCATCGTCGCGCCCGAAATCGGGATCGGCGAGCAACCTGGTGTAAAAGGTCGGCACGCCCATCAGCACGCTGCCCCGCTGCATCGCCTGCCGCACGGTTGCAGGCGTAAACCGGTCGAGAAAGATCGTGGGCGTCGCATTAAGAAACACGGTGTTTAGCGCGATGAACAGCCCATGGACGTGGAAGATCGGCAGCGCATGGATCAGCACATCGTCTGGCCCAAACCCCCATAGCCGCCGCAGCGTTTCGGCGTTCGATGCCAGATTGGCGTGCGACAACATCGCCCCCTTTGACCGCCCCGTGGTGCCCGAGGTATAGAGGATCGCAGCGATATCATCGTCAGCTGCCTGATAGATGCGCGGATCGGGATCGGCGGCAAGCGCGTCTGCCCAAAGCCCTTCGCCCGCATCGGTCGTCAGCTGCACGCCTGCGACACCCGATGCTTCAGGGCCGTGTGCTGAAACGAACAACGCAGCGTCCGCATCACGGAGGAAGTAATCGACCTCGGCGGTTGTGTACGCGGTGTTGAGCGGGATGAAGATCGCGCCTGTCCGCAGGCATCCCAGATACAAGGCCACCGCGCCGACCGACTTTTCGACTTGCACCACCACCCGGTCCCCCGGAGAAACACCGCGCGCTACAAGCTGTGACGCGAACTGTCCGGCCAGCCGATCGAGATCGGCAAAACTGATCGTTTCCTCGCGATCGATGATCAGCGCAGGACGGTCTCCCACCCCCGTCCAGCGATCGACAAACCGGGCATAGAGGTTGGCGTTCATCAGGCGGTCCGTGCCGCTTTGTCCTTATCGTTGGTGCCGCGGATCATCGCCTGGATCGCGCCCCATTCCTCATCGCCGAGCTGCGACAGCGATGTATAGAAATTGCCGCCGCCCGCCTGATAGCCTGCGCCATCGATCGCGATCGTCTGCCCATTCACATATTCGGCGCCGCGCGCCATCAGCAGCACCGCAAGATTGGCGAGCTCGTGCATTTCGCCCACGCGACCCATCGGGTTGCCGCCCGACCCGTCGGTGCGCCCGGTGAGATTGCCGCCGCCCGGGGACAGCCTGGCGCTCATTCCCTTGGTAGGGAACGGCCCCGGCGCGATCGCGTTGAAGCGCAGGCCATAGCGGCCCCATTCGGTCGCAAGGCTCTGCGTCATGATGTTGATCCCAGCTTTGGACATGGCCGATGGCACGGTAAAAGCCGAACCGTTCCACACCCACGTCGTCAAGATCGCAAGGAAGCTAGCGGTCTTTTTCTCAGCGATCAGCCGCTTGCCGATGTCGAGCGTGACGTAGAATGTGCCGCGAAATACGATGTCCGAAATTGCATTGAAGCCATTGACCGACAGATCCTCGGTGCGGCTGATGAAGTTTCCTGCCGCATTGTTGACCACGCCGCTCAGCGCGCCGCCATCGGCCCAGATCGCGTCGACCGCGTCCTTGATCGCCTCGGGCTTGCGGATATCGACCGGCATCGGGATGACCCTGCCGCCATGTTTGGCAGTCAGCTCGCCCGCTGCTTCTTCAAGCACCGCGCCGCGTCTGCCCCAGATATAGACTTCGGCCCCGAGCGCCAGATACGCCTCGGCCATTTCCTTGCCAAGGCCTGTGCCGCCCCCTGTCACGAGAATGCGCTCGCCTGTCATCAACCCGGGCCGAAACATCAATTTGTCGATATCCATCATGCTCTCCGATCAAAGTTGCTGCCGGGTTAGGCGAGCGCAGAGCGATTGGCGATGATGAAAAATGGGGGGCATGGTCGTGCCAAGCCTCGCGATAGTCGATAGTGCGAAAATGGCGGATTTCTCACGGAGTTTAGAGTTAAACAAGGGCAAACGCAGCGTGGTGGAGGGGCCACGACACACGAACCCCGTCACCTGCCGCGGCGCGGTCGGTTGACGTTCCCGCGTCAGTAAGGACTTGCAGGGCGAGGTCGTGCACGGTGTCATCCGCCCAGCCTGCCCCGACACGTTCACTGTAGGAAAATGATTTCAGCTCGGCTCTAGGACAATTCGACACATCGGGTGGCTAACTGAACCATATCGCATTCAAATGGTTGAAGATCGGCAGATGCAATCGGGCATATCCCATCACAAGGTCAGGCGATGTACGAGTTTTCGGCGTATCACGTGTTTCTGGCCGTCATCGGTCTGGTCATATTCCTGGCATTCTGGCTTCCCCGGTTCCTGTCGAGCAAGGAACCCCAGTTTGCAGCACTGTTGATCGGGCTTGGCTATGCCGCGTTTGGCTGGATCCCGGGGATGCCGGGCCTGATAGACCCGATTTCGCTACCAAGGCCATGGGAGGTTATCAGCGAGCTGTGCGTCGTTGCCGGGCTTTTCGGAGTCGGGTTGCGGATCGACCGGCTGGCGTCTCGCGCGCTGTGGATGCCGACTGTGCGGCTGCTGACGATCGCGATGCCGCTCACCATTGCTGCGTTATGGCTGGGCGGCTGGCTGATCGGCGGGATGACGCTGGCAGGCGCGCTGCTGCTGGGGGCGGTCTTGTCGCCCACCGATCCGGTGCTCGCCAGCAATGTCCAGGTTGGCGCGCCCACCGAGGGCGGCGAGCATCCGGTTCGTTTCACGCTGACGACCGAGGCGGGATTGAACGACGGGCTGGGCTTTCCTTTTGTGTACCTCGCCTTGGCAGTCGCTACAACGGGCGGCTTTACCTCGGCGATCCTGTTCGAATGGCTGTGGCTCGACGTTGCCTATCGCATCATCGTCGGCCTGGTATCGGGCGCGGCGCTGGGCTGGCTGCTCGGCAAGCTGCTCTTCGACTGGCCGCGCGAAAATGCGCTGGCAAAGACCCGTTCTGGCGTCGTCGCACTTGCAGGCCTGCTCGCGGTGTATGGGCTGACCGAGATTGTCGAAGGTTATGGCTTCATCGCGGCGTTCGTATCCGGGCTGGTGCTCAGGCGGCAGGAAACCGAACATGAATTCCACACCCAGCTTCACGATTTCAGCGCGGCTGTCGAACAGATATTGACCTCGGCGCTGCTGGTGGCGCTCGGCGCGTCGATTCCGGCGCTGCTACCGCATCTGACATGGACAGGTGCTGCGTTGGGCCTGGCACTGATCTTCGTAATCAGGCCGGTGGCGGCCTGGCTCTCGCTCCTCGGCACGTTCGAAACATGGAGGGAGCGCGCGGTCGTATCGGTCTATGGCATCCGCGGCATCGGCTCGGTCTACTACCTCGCTTATGCCGGATCGCACGCCGAGCTTACAAACGAGGCAGAGTTATGGGCAATCGTCGCGTTCACGATCATCGCCTCGACCATCGTGCTGGGCTTCACCGCAGGAACCGCAGTCGATCAGGCAGTGGACGAGGACAAACCTGTGGCCGCGTCGCTTTCAAGCCCGGAACGCGGGGGAGGAAATGGTGGGCGTGGCAAGGATTGAACTTGCGACCCCTGCGATGTCAACACAGTGCTCTACCACTGAGCTACACGCCCACGCATTTCGGATCGTCGCAGACTTCGCAGGCCCGATCCTTAGCCAGCGAGACGCGGGCCAATAGCGATGACCGCGTTGCCGCGCAAGAGCTTCAGTTCAGGCCCGATGCCGTCCCGACTTCAAAGATGCGATCGACCTCCATTACCAGATCGCGCAAGTGAAACGGTTTGGACAATACTTTGGCGTTGGGCATCGCTTTCCCGGCCTTGAGCGACACCGCCGAGAAGCCGGTGATGAACATGACACGCAATGAAGGTGCCACGACCGCAACCTTTTGTGCAAGCTCGATCCCGTCCATTTCGGGCATGACGATATCGGTGAGCAGCAGATCGAACTCCTCCCCCGCGTCGATGAGCTTCATCGCTTCGGTGCCGCGATCGACGCTGCTCACGGCATAGCCCGACCGTGTGAGCGCACGCGTCAGATACTCGCGCATCACGTCATCGTCTTCGGCCAGAAGAATCCGGATCATTGCATCGTTCCCATCACCCGCGCGGCATTATGACGCGATCGGTTAACAATTCCAGATGATTGTGCAGCGTTTCGCCTTTTCGAGGCACCATCGGTCGGGTAATGCTACCGGCGTGCCTGTGCCAGCGCCCTTTGCCATTCTTGGTCCCGATCGACCGCCATTTCCGGTTCTGATTTCGGTTCCCCATGCGGGGCGCGATTATCCCGCCGCGATGATCCCGCAGGTGCGGCTACCCTTTGACCGGTTGCGGAGCCTTGAGGACCGCTATGCCGACCGGCTGGTCGATGCTGCGACCGCAGCGGGGTTTCGCACGATCGTTGCGCGTGCGCCCCGCGCCTGGATCGATCTAAACCGTGCCGAAGGCGAATATGATCCGGACTTTGTTCGCGCGCCGCAAAATCTTTGCCCGGTCGGGTCGCGCAAAGTGGCGGCAGGGCTCGGGATCATCCCGCGCCGCGTTGCGCACGGCGGGGATATCTGGCGCTCCCCGATCGCAGCAGCCGATTTTGCCGACCGGCTCGATCGGGTTCACAGGCCCTATCATGCCGCAATCGCGCACGAACTGGGGCAGCTGCAAGACCGCTTCGGGTGCGCCTTCCTGATCGATCTCCATTCGATGCCGCCATTGCCGGGCCGCGCAGGCGGCGCTGCAGATATCGTGATAGGCGATCTGTTCGGCCGGTCTGCCGAGCCATGGGCGGCCGATGTAGCGGGCAATGCGGCAGACCGCGCCCGGTTCCGCTGGGCCGTCAACACACCTTATGCAGGGGGCCATACGATCGATCGGCACGGCCTTTCAGGATGTGGCATCAACGCGATCCAGATCGAAATTTCGCGGGGCACCTATCTCGATTCGGCGCGTGTCGAAACTGGGCCGGGCCTTGCCAGCGCATCGCGCTTTGTGGCCGACCTTGCGCACGCGATTGCCGATGCTGCGATGCGCCGCGCATTCCCGATTGCCGCCGAATAGCGCCAAAAAAAACCACCCCGTGCAGTGCACGGAGTGGCCAAGGTTCAGGGAGGAGACATGTCCGAAGACACGTCAGAGCCGGTGCAACGAAAGGGGGGGAACGCCACACCG
>JANPIQ010000001.1:0-1777 GCA_031425075.1 Sphingomonadales bacterium | reverse complement strand
CTATATCAAGGGAAATGGATTTCGCCGATAAAAGACGACTCCCCATCTATAAAAAATGCGATATAGAACAAATCATGAACAATAATGTGATTCTATCTGACATTGCATTGCCTTTGCTGGCGCCGGGCAATTGGCGGGAATTTAAACCGAACGCGTTGGGCTTGTTACCGATTGGCGCGCCTGCGGTTGATAAACGGTTGCGAGGCGGGATAGTCCGCAATGGCTTGCATGAATTTTTTGGCGCGAAACAAAGCGACACGCTCGCAGCGGCTGCCTTTGCCTTGTTGATGGCGCTTCGCTTACCAGAGCTAGGGGGAAGGATTTTCTGGATTTCGGGCGATAAGGAACGCCAGGCATCGGGACGGCTCTATCCACTAGGTCTGGCAGAAATGGGGGCCGATCCGGCAAAGATAATTTTGGTGCAGACAGCAGATTTGCGCGATGCATTGCGGGCAGCAGCAGACAGCATCCGATCAAAGGCCGCAGACGCTGTGATATTGGAAGCGCAGGGCAATGCGAAGCTGATCGATCTTACATCGACGCGGCGGCTGGCGCTGGCGGCGGCAGAAGCAGGAGTGTTGGCGTTATTGGTCAGGGCGGATGCCGTGCCGATGCCAAGCGCGGCGAGCACACGGTGGCAGGTGCGTTCGGCGCCTTCATTACCTTTGCCGGGCAATGCCCCCGGCCTTGCTACATTCGACATTGATCTGCTGCGACATCGCGGCGGAATAGCGCCCTTTGGGGCAAGAGTGACTTGGGATCATGCAACACGAAGCTTTCACGATACGCCGCTATCTGGCGGTCTTTCTACCACTGTTACCGGCGGAGAGACTGATCAGGACATGCGGATCCAGGCCTGATGCACCCTTTGTGCTGGTCGAAAAAGAGCGTGGCGCCATGCGGATCGCCGCTTGCGACAGCGTGGCGCTTGGTCTTGGCCTGATATCGGGGACTGCGCTTGCCGATGCGCGGGCACGAGTGCCGGAACTTGCGGTATTCGACAATGACCCGGCTGCAGATATGGCACTGCTCGGCTGGCTGGCGGACGGCTGCGAACGATACACACCTGCCTGCATGCTTGATCTGCCGCAGGGGCTGTTGCTCGATATCACTGGCTGCGCGCATCTGTTCGGCGAGGATGAAGCTCAGTTGGCAATGGATGTAAAAAAACGGCTACGACGTCATGGTCTCACGTGCCGTATTGCTTTGGGAGCAACCCCCGATAGCGCGCGGGCCAAGGCGAAATATGCGAAAAGCGACACCGGTGGCCTGCCGGTTGAGGCACTTGATGGCGGCGACAAGGTGCATCAGGCACTTCGTAGGGCAGGGTTGAAGACCATCGGTGATCTGGCAAAGCGTCCTCGCACGCCATTGGCGACGCGGTTCGGTAAAGCGGCAGTGGTCAAGCTCGCGCGGCTGCTTGAGGAAGAAGATCCGCGCATCATCCCGCGCCGCAGTTTGCCTGTGATTCATGTCGAGCAAAATTTTGCCGAACCTGTGTCGCGGACCGATGATGTGCTTGTCACCATAGAAATGCTGGCGGGCGCGGCGGCGGTGCAGTTGTGCGAACGTGGGCAGGGCGGGCGGCGGTTTGAGGTCAGCCTGTTCCGAAGCGACGGGAATGTTGCGCGACTGGCAGTCGATACTGGCAACCCGACGCGTGATGCAGGTCTGCTGATGCGGCTCATCCGCGAACGCATCGACGCGCTGGCTGACCCGCTTGATCCCGGCTTCGGCTATGATCTTATCCGGCTTGCGGTGCCGCTCGCTGAAGCGT